>URTA01000066.1 GCA_900550645.1 uncultured Porphyromonadaceae bacterium | reverse complement strand
CTGTCTGCTAAATTTTGATGCGGTTGCCCTGTGGGGGATGTAGTGGTATTTGGAGGTGTGGGGGGATTTTGCTAATTTCGCAGTCTAATATTTAGTGTTATGGCAAACGACGATAACAAGCCTTTTGAGGCTAATAATGACGATATTACATCCCAGACTGCCGATGCCAAAGCGGCTGCGGCGGGTGACGAGGTTTTGGCTGTACAGCAGCGGACTATCGAGATGCTGCGGACGGTCTTTGACCCGGAGATACCGGTCAATGTGTATGACCTCGGGCTGATTTACAAGATTGACTATACGCCGGAGGACAAGACGCTCCATGTGAACATGACGCTCACCGCGCCGGGGTGTCCGGCGGCTGACTTCATAATGGAGGATGTGCGGCAGAAGCTGATGAGCATCGATGGCCCGGAGGCGGTTGACTTGCAGCTGGTTTTCGACCCGGTGTGGTGCTATGACATGATGAGCGAGGAGGCTAAGCTTGAACTCGGATTTCTCTGATACCTTGCCGTCGGGAAAGCGCGTGTATTTCCTGAGCGACCTGCATCTCGGTGCGGGTTATTTTCGTGACCCGAAGGGGGCGGAGCGGAGGGTGGTGCGTTTCCTCGACGCTGTCAAGGGTGACGCGGCTGCGATATACCTGGTCGGCGACGTGCTGGACTATTGGTATGAGTACCGCTACGTAGTGCCTCGCGGTTTCACGCGGTTTTTCGGCAAGTTGGCGGAACTGTCGGATGCCGGCGTGCAGATAACGTGGCTGATCGGCAACCATGATATATGGATATTCGACTACCTGCCGACGGAACTGGGCATAACAGTCGTTGACGGGGCAGTGGAGACAACTATTTGCGGCAAGCGGTTTTACATGGAGCATGGTGACGCTATCGACGGCGACTCGCGGTCGTTCCGCCTGTTGCGCGGCCTGTTCCGCAGCCGCTTCTGCCAGCGGCTTTATGCGGCGATACATCCTCGCTGGACGGTGCCGTTTGCGTTGCGGTGGAGCCGTAGCAGCCGCCACAGCGACAGCCGGGCGAATGTCGTTGCCGACCCGGCGCGGCTCGTGAGCTTTTCAGAGGAGTACAGTGCGAAGCACCCCGAAATCGATTATTTCATCTACGGGCATCTGCACATCGAACACCGTTGCCGGCTCACGGGTGGGGCGGAAATGGCGGTACTCGGCGACTGGATAGACAAGTACACCTACGCGGTGTTTGACGGCAAAGAGTTGGCAATGCGCCGCTGGAATAAAATGCAGTAAATCAAATAATTGTGTTTGTCGCCATTCGGACACGGCACGCCGTGTCCCTACCAAGCCGGGATAAATCGGAAATTATTATGACACCGCCAAACTTTGTCAGTATCGGCTGTTGATGTCGATTTTTGGTGCAAAGTGTGCGCCGTGTCGGGAAAATTGCCTATATTTGCACAAAATTACAAAATTCAGACCGATGCGGGGTATGTATCGACCGGCGAGCCACGCCGTGATTTGCAAAGTACTGTCACGGTGAGGACAAAACAGAAGATGAAAGTTTTAGCGATATTTATGGCGTGTGTGTCAGCTGTTGCGCTGCTCTCATGCGGCGGCAACCAGGGGAGCAAGAAGGAGATGATAGCCGACAGCGACTCGTTTCCTTTTGATTCGTCAAACCTGATAACTACCGACAGCACCCGACAGCAAGAAAAGGCTGAGGAGGAGAAGCCTAAGCCGCGGATGGCGTTTGCCGACACGGAGAAGGCTATGGACTATATGCGCAATTCGGGGCATTGGGACAAGTACCAGAGCGGAATACTGCCTCGCATGGCAGACGAGAACCTGGAGTATGCCGGCAAGCTGCTGAACAACGACCATAAGTATTTCATCGTCGTGGACAAGGCAGTGATGAAAGTCTTCCTGTACAGCAAATACGGCGAGGTGGTCAAGGAGTACGGCATGGCGTGCGCCAAAAGGTTTGGCACTAAGCACAAGAAGGCCGACTCGCGTACCCCCGAGGGGTATTTCACCGTGTCGGGCATATACGACAGCACGGACTGGCTCTTCACCGACGACAACGGTCGCACCTCGAAGAAGAAAGGACAGTTCGGCCCGCGCTTCATACGACTGAATACTCCCGTAAGCAGCCAAATCGGCATACACGGCACCTGTGCGCCGTGGAGCATCGGCGGGCGCGTGAGCCACGGTTGCATCCGCGTGACAAACGAGAACATTATGGAGCTGGTGAAATATGCCGAAGTGGGAATGCCGGTCATCGTCAGCCCCGGACCGCGAGACATGCGTGTCAACGAGGACGAGGGGTACAAGATCGCTGCTGTGACTACCGGCGACACCCCGGTCAAGGCCGCCGAGAAGCGCAAGGAACCCAAGAAGAATGAAGCCCAGGCAGCCAGCGAGAACGACTCGACCGCAACGGAGGAGAAAGCGGAGCAGCAGACACCGGCTGAAAAATCGCCGGCAGAGGAAACGCCCGCGCCGCAGGAGGAAAAGTCCGTGCCAGCCGGTCAGGGCAGCGAGCAGTGACCGCCGCAGCGGCGCGGTGGTCGGCTGTTTTCGGCAATGGCCGCGCCTTACTCTCGCGGATTTTGATTAACTTTGTCGTCGCTTAAAAGGAGGCAAAGCAACTATGATAAGCGAGGAAAAAGTTTTCGACCCATTCGACCGCGCCCATCTGTGGCATCCCTATACATCTACGCACAATCCGCTGCCCACATACAAGGTGGCATCGGCTCATGGTGCTGTCATTACGCTTGCCGACGGCACGGAACTCGTTGACGGCATGTCGTCATGGTGGTGCGTGATACACGGATATTCGCACCCTGTGCTTGTGGTGGCTGCCAAAGAGCAGATAGACAAGATGTCGCACGTTATGTTCGGCGGTCTGACACACCAGCCGGCGATAGACCTTGGCAAGCTGCTGCTGAAGATATTGCCGCCGTCGATGCAGCATATATTCTATGCCGATTCCGGCTCTGTCGCCACGGAGGTTGCCATGAAAATGGCCGTCCAGGCGCAGGACAACCCCAAGAGAACCAATTTCGCGACTATCCGAAGCGGCTACCACGGCGACACGTGGAACGCGATGTCTGTGTGCGACCCCGTGACCGGCATGCACGGTTCATTCGGGTCGGCGTTGCCGATACGCTACTTTGCCGACGCGCCGCAATGCCGTTTCGGCAGCGAGTGGGACGACGCTGACTTCGAGCCGATGCGCCGTTTGCTTGACGAACACGAGGAGGAGCTGGCAGCGGTGATACTCGAGCCGGTAGTCCAGGGGGCAGGGGGAATGCGCTTCTATCATCCGCAGTACCTGCGCCGGCTTCGCGAGGAGTGCGACCGCCGTGGCATCATCCTGATATTTGACGAGATAGCGACCGGGTTCGGCCGCACCGGCAAGCTGTTCGCGTGGGAACACGCTGGGGTAGAGCCGGACATCATGCTCGTGGGCAAGAGCATCACCGGAGGGTTCATGACGTTTGCCGCCGTCGCCACTACCGCACGCATTGCCGACATGATTTCGAGCAGCAGTGCCGGGTGCATGATGCACGGCCCGACATTCATGGGCAATCCGCTGGCGTGTGCCGTCGCGCTGGCATCCACGCGCCTGTTGCTGAGCCAGGACTGGCAGCAGCGGGTGCTTCACGTAGAGGCAGAGATGCGGCGCATGCTTGAGCCGGCACGCTCATGGACGAGTGTCGCCGACGTGCGTGTTCTCGGCGGCATCGGTGTCGTGGAGCTGAAGGAGGATGTCAACCTCGGCGAGTTCCAGCGGCTGTGCGTGGAGCGCGGCGTGTGGATACGCCCCTTCGGCAAGAACGCTTACATCATGCCCCCGTATATGGTCGTGACCGACGAGCAGCTCGAGAAATTGTGCAACTCGCTGCTCGACATCATATCCGTCATGTATGGCAAGTGACGCTGTGAACAGATACTCCCGGTTTGCCGCGACGCTCGACAGGCTCCGCGAGGAGCATTGTCTGCGCGTAATCCCCGACGGTTTCCCTGAGGGGTGCATCGACATGACGACCAATGACTACATGGGTCTTGCGGCAGAGATGCAGGACACCGGCTACTGTCTGCGGGCAGCGGAGATGACCTCGTCCGCATCGCGCTTGCTTGCCGGCGAGCAGGGTGACGCAAGGGAGCTGGAAGCGTTGCTGTCTGACCTTTACGGCCGGCCGGCGTTGCTGTTCAATTCCGGATACCATGCCAATACAGGCTGCGTGAGCGCGATAGCGTCAGGTGGCGGCATGACGATAGTCGCTGACCGGCTCGTCCATGCGTCAATCATCGACGGCATGAGGCTTAGCGGTGCGCCGTTCAAGCGGTTTCGCCACAACGATATGGAGCATCTGCGGCGCATCGTTGCGCAGGAGAGTGCCGAGGGGCATCAGGTGCTTGTGGTCACGGAGTCGGTATTCAGCATGGACGGCGATGTCGCGCCGCTGGCTGAAATGGTCCAGCTGCGCCGCGAGCATGACAACATGCTGCTGTATGTGGACGAGGCTCATGCCTTCGGCGTGCGCGGTGCGCGGGGGCTGGGCGTATGCGAGGAGCTTGGCTTGCTCGGCGATGTCGATTTGCTGATAGGGACATTCGGCAAGGCGGCAGCGTCAATGGGGGCGTTTGCCGTTGCTTCGCCTGTTCTGCACGACTACCTGGTCAACACCGCCCGGTCGCTGATATTCTCGACAGCATTGCCTCCGGCATGTTTCCGCCATACCTCGGTCATGGTACGCCGCCTGTCGGAAGAGTGTGCTGCGCGGCGCGAGCGGCTGGCAGAGTTGGCAAGCCTGTTCCGCCAGGGAATAGAGCGGATTACCGGCATGCCGAATATGTCAACCTCGCAGATAGTGCCGCTCATGGTGTGCGATGCCGGGCGCGTGCTCGACCTATCGGCGCGTCTGCGCACGAGGGGAGTGCTGGCGTTGCCGATACGCCGCCCGACAGTTCCGCCGGGGACGGAGCGCATCCGCTTCACCGTCAATGCGTCGCTGCGCCGTGAGGATATTGAGTATGTATTGGATTGCATCAGTCGCGAACTATGAAATATAAGTGGTTAAGGTGTGACGGCAACAGCCGTCTTGTGCTTCTGTTTGCCGGCTGGGGAACAGATGCCTCGTACTATGACGGCATTTCTGCCGAGGGGTGGGACGTGCTGGTGTGCTATGACTTTGACGACTACGAGTTTGACACGTCGCTGACAAGCCGTTACGACACGGTTTACCTGTATGCGTGGTCACTGGGAGTCCATGCAGCCGCGTGTGCACTGCGCGGTGTCAAGAACATTACTGCCGCCTTTGCCATAAACGGGACGGAACACCCCTGTGACGACGGGAGGGGAATACCGGCTGCGGTATTCCTAGGCACACGTGACAACCTTGATATGCGCAACCTGACCAAGTTCTGCAAACGCATGTTCGCGTCGTCAGCCGACTATGCCCAGGCCGCCGAGCGGCTGCCGCAATCTCCCGACATCGAGGCTCTGAAACGACAGCTTACAGTTGCGTCAACAACCGAGGTGAAAGAGCCGGCATTGTTCTGGACTCGCGCCTACATATCCGCGTCAGACCGCATATTCCCAGCTGCTGCGCAGCGCATGGCGTGGACTGACCATCCGAGCGGCTGCGAAGTGTGTGAGCGCGAGGGTGCGCACGCCGTAAACATAGCTAAAATAGTTGCCTCGACAATACCTAACCCCCGGCTTGTCGGTCGAAAATTCGAGGCATCAGTGCCGACATACGATGCCAACGCAACAGCCCAGCGCATGATAGCTTCGCGCCTTGCTGCAATCGTTGGCGGCAGCGGAGTGGCGCACGGCGGCAGGATGCTCGAAATAGGGCAGGGGACCGGCCTGTCTACGCGGATGTTTGCAGAGCAGCTGACGCCCTCGGAGATAGACTGCGTGGACTTGTACCGCACCCCGGAGCTGCAACTCGGTGTGACGGCACGTTACCATACCGGCGATGCCGAGCGGTGGGTTGCAGAGGCTGAAGGGTGCTGGGATTACATACTTTCTGCGTCTGCAATACAGTGGTTTGCCGATTTGCGTGGGTTCATACGCAATGCAAGCCTTCGCCTGTCGGAGAACGGCGTGCTGGCTTGTTCCACATTTGCTCCGGGCAACCTCGGCGAGTTTGATGCTCTGCGTCCGTCGCCGATGCTCTACCGCACGCAGGAGTGCATACGCGGGTGGCTTGAGGAGTTTTTCGTGCATGTGGAAACCTCAGTAGAGGACATCCGTGTGACGTTCCCGACAGCCAAGGACGCGCTGATGCACCTGCGGCTTACTGGCGTAGGCGGCTCGTCTAACACGAAGTTGGGCATGGGCCCACTTATAGATGCCATTCCTCGTGACGAGCATGGGCGTTGCTACCTCACTTACCGCCCGCTGTACTTCATCGCGCAGCGGAAGCGTCGTTGAGTATTCTTGCCATTTCGGCAGTCGGCTCTGCGGTGAGGTCTATTTCCTTGTGTGAAACCGGGTGGACAAACTGAATGCGGCGAGCCATCAGCGAGATGCCTCCGTCGGGGTTGCTGCGCCGTGCGCCGTATTTCAGGTCGCCCTTTATCGGACACCCGGCGAGTGACAGCTGTGCGCGTATCTGGTGCTTGCGCCCGGTGAGCAGGTTCACTTCAACCAGTGTATATCGGTCGCCGTATGCAACGGTCTTGTATTCGAGGCGGCATGACTTGGCGTCCTTGTCACCCGGTCGAGCGTGGAACGTCTTGTTGATGCGTCCGTCCGAAATGAGCATATCCACGAGCATATCCTCCGTCTTCGGCGGCTTGCCCTCCACCAGAGCCCAGTAAGTCTTGTGTATTTCCCCCTTGCGCAGCATCTCGTTGAGCCGCGACAGAGCCTTGGAGGTTTTGGCGAAAATCACGAGGCCGGAAACGGGTCTGTCGAGGCGGTGTACTACGCCGCAGAACACGTTGCCCGGCTTGTTGTACTTCTCTTTCAGATACTGCTTTACAATTTCCGAAAGGGGAGTGTCGCCGGTCTTGTCGCCTTGGACTATCTCGCCGACCTCCTTGTTGACGATGATGATATGGTTGTCCTCGTAGATAACTTCCATTGCAGTCGTGGGTATGTGTTGCTGTATAAAAAGAAAAGACCGGCTCAAGCGTCGGTCTTTCTTGGTGGCGGGGGCAGGACTCGAACCTACGACCTTTGGGTTATGAGCCCAACGAGCTACCACTGCTCCACCCCGCGGTGTCATTTTCGAGTGCAAAATTACTGCTTTTCCAGATACTGTGCAAGTTTTCGGCGAGAAATTCTCCGTTAAATCTCGGCAGTGGTGTCGTTAATTTGATTTAACCTATTATATATGCCTGATTTTCAATGGTGTGTGAAAGTGACTATTAAATTTTTACCGAAAGTCTTGCAGCGGTGTGGGAAATAATTTGTAATTTTGCGCACAAACGGCGAAAGTGTGCAGTCCGCATGCCGGACTCCCTTTCCGTATCCTTGTAAGACTATGGTAAGAAAGACGCGCGACAAACTGATAGAAGTGGCACGGCAGCTCTTCGCCCACAAGGGCGTGGAGAATACCACCATGAACGACATTGCCAATGCGTCCGACAAGGGACGCCGCACCATATACACGTATTTCAAGAGCAAACGCGAGATATACAATGCAGTCATCGAGAGCGAGACCGGGCAGTTGCTCGAGAAGCTGAAGACAATAGTGCACCGCGACGAGTCGCCCGAGCAGAAGTTGCGTGAATACGTGGCTTGCCGCTTTGAGGCGATGAAGGAAATAGTGCGCCGCAACGGCACGCTGCGTGCCGGCTTCTTCCGCGACGTGCGCAAGGTGGACCGCGCCCGCAAACTCGTCACAAACCGCGAAATCCGTTTCCTGTGCACCATCTTGCGCGAGGGGGCGGAGCAGGGAGTGTTCCATGTCGAGAACATTCCCGACACCGCTGTGGTGATAACGATGGCTATACAGGGCCTCGACGTTTCGTACATACAGGACGGGCTGCGTGAGCGTGGGCTCGACAAGTACCGCCTGATAGACTGCCTGAGCCGCCTGATACTCGACGGCATAACCCACAAAGAACAACCGAACTAACGCATAACAGAAATGTCAATGTATATAAACGCTATGGGCTATTATGTGCCCTCCATACGCATAGACAACAACTATTTCAAGAACATCAACGGCCTCGACGATGACTGGATACGCCAGCGTACAGGCATCGTGACGCGCTCCAAATGCGCCGAGGGCGAGAACGTCAACACCATGGGCATCGCTGCGGTTGAGGATGCGCTGAAGCACCTGCCGTATGATGTCAAGGATGTTGACCTGATAGTTGCTGCCCACTATTGTGTATATGACTCCGTTGCCACGGTGGCGCATGAGGTGCAGCGCAAGTTCGGCATCGCCCATGCCAAGGCTGTGTATGCCTCGTCGGCATGCTCGTCGTTCATCAACGGCCTCGAGATAGTCGAGGGCTATTTCGCTTCTGGCAAGGCGAAGAAGGCGATACTCGTATGCAGCGAACACAATACATACTACAGCAACGAGGCTGACCCGAAGAGCGGACACCTCTGGGGCGACGGCGCAGTCGCTTATTTCCTCTCAAATGAGAAGGTCGGCGACGGCGATGTCGCAGTCAACGAGATTTTCACCGAGGGTCTCGGCGACGTAGGCCGCGGCCCCGGTGGTGTGAAGCTGCGCCCGGCAGAGGACGGCATCACCATGCCTGACGGCCGCGACGTGTTTATCCACGCTTGCCGCTACATGATATACGCCATCAACAACGCCCTCGCCAATGCCGGCCTGACCATGGATGACATCGACAAGATAATATGCCACCAGGCCAACAAGCGCATCGTGGCGCAGGTGGCGCACCAGCTCGGCAAGGAGATGGACTTCTTCATCAACAACATCGAGGAACTCGGCAACACCGGCTCGGCCTCCGCGCCGCTTGTGCTTGCCCAGCACCGCGACGAGTTCAAGCCCGGACAGCGTGCTGCGCTCGCCGTGTTCGGCGGCGGCTACTCCTGCGGTTGCTTCATTGTGGAATTTTGATTAACTTTGCAGTCTTAACATCGGCGGACGGCGCATTTTGCCGCCCTCTGCCCGCAAGACACAAACTATACTGGTTATGAAATTATTGGAAGGAAAGACCGCACTCATCACAGGTGCGGCACGTGGCATAGGCAAGGCCATTGCCGTCAAGTTTGCACAGGAGGGCGCGAACATCGCGTTCACTGACCTCGTGATAGATGAGGTAGGTCAGGAGACCCAAAAGGAGATAGCTGCCCTCGGCGTGGAGTGCAAGGGGTATGCCTCAAATGCTGCCGACTTCGGCCAGACAGAGCAGGTAGTGGCTGAAATCATCAAGGACTTCGGCAAGATAGACATCCTCGTCAACAACGCCGGCATCACCAAGGACGGCCTGATGATGCGCATGACTGAAGCGCAGTGGGACGCTGTCATCAACGTCAACCTCAAGTCTGCGTTCAACTTCGTTCATGCAGTCCTCCCGACAATGTTGCGCCAGCGTGCCGGCTCTATAATAAATATGGCATCTGTAGTTGGTGTGCATGGCAACGCCGGCCAGTCCAACTATGCAGCATCCAAGGCCGGCCTTATCGCCCTCGCCAAGAGCATTGCGCAGGAGGTAGGCTCGCGCAAGATACGCGCCAACGCCATTGCCCCAGGCTTCATCGAGACAGCCATGACTGCCGCACTCCCCGAGGAGGTGCGCAAGGAGTGGGCTGCCAAAATACCCCTCCGTCGCGGCGGAAAGCCCGAGGACATCGCCAATGTCGCTACGTTCCTCGCCTCAGATCTGTCGTCATACGTTACCGGCCAGGTCATTCAGGTTGACGGCGGCATGAATATGTAATCTCGTCCCGGTCGCAGAAACTATGTCGTGTGTAAATAATGGCATAGGCACATATAGCGGGGAGACAGCTCACTGCGGAGCTGTCCCCCCGCAGACGTATGCCGTGATAGTGGCAGCCGGTTCAGGTCGTCGTGCCGGCGGCGGTCTGCCCAAGCAGTTTCACCTGCTTGCCGGGCAGATGGCATTCCTGTATGCAGTCCGCGCTTTCCTGCAAGCCGATTCAGCTACGCATATCATCGTAGTGGTGCACCCCGATTACCGCGAGCTGGCAGCCGAAGGGCTGTCTCGGTTGTGCGGGGAGATGTCCTTCTCGTATGACGTGGTTGACGGCGGCGCGACACGCTGGCAGTCTGTGAAGAACGGATTGGCGGTCATCCCCGATGATGCTGCCGCGCTTGTGGCAGTGCATGACGGTGCGCGGCCGCTGGTAACAGCAGAGATGATAGCCGAGGGGTGGAAGTGCGGCATGGAAACGGGAGCATGTGTTGCTGCTGTGCCTGTGACCGACTCGTTGCGTGTCTTTGACGGCGACGGCAGCTCACGTGCGGTGGACCGCAGCAGGTATATGGCAGTGCAGACACCGCAGGTGTTTGAAGCTGGCCTGTTGAAAGCGGCTTATTCAAAGCCTTGCCGTGACACGTTTACCGACGACGCTTCTGTGGTCGAGGCATACGGCCACGCCATTTCGACATTCCCCGGGGGTGTTGACAATATCAAGATAACCACGCCGTCAGATTTCGACACGGCGGAATTGTTGCTCAACCGCAGGGGCAAATGATGAAATGAGAATATGCAGCAGTTTGACGTAAAGTATATCAAGGGAGTAGGGGACAAGCGGGCGGAATTGCTCGGCAAGGAATGTGACGTGCACAGCCTGCGCGACATCATCTGCTATTTCCCGAACAGGCACGTTGACCGCAGCAAATTCTACATGATTTCGGAGTTTGACGGCGAGATGCCTACTGTTCAGGTCAAAGGGCATTTCATACGTTTCCGCACCGAGGGCGAGGGCGCGAAAGCACGTTACATCGGCCTTTTCACCGACTCGCGCAGCATGATGGAAATCGTGTGGTTCTCACGTCTGAAGGCTATCAAGGAGATGTATCAGCCGGGAGTGGAATATGTGGTCTTCGGCAAGCCGAATTTCTTCCGTGGCGCATACTCTATGGTACACCCCGAGGTCGAGGCCTACAACCCCGCCAAGCCACCACAGGGATTCCGTGGGATATATCCGATGACGGAGACGCTGCGCAAGCGCGGTTTTTCGCAGCGCGTTTTCCAGACTATAATCAGCAATGCCATCAACTCAAAGCAGTTTGCAGAGTGGCAGGAGACTTTGCCGCGAGAGATAGTCGAGGGGCTGCGCCTCATGCCGTTCAAGCACGCTATACTGTCGATGCATTTTCCCTCGTCGCCCGGCCAGCTTCAACAGGCTCGCGAGCGGATGAAGTTTGAGGAGCTGTTCTATTTGGAGCTGCACATATTGCGCTATTCCAAGCGGAGGTCGCATATCATCAAGGGGTATGTGTTCTCGCGCATAGGCGAGAAGTTCCGCAGTTTCTATGACCGTGTATTGCCGTTCCCGCTTACAGGCGCACAGAAGCGTGTCCTCCACGAGATACGCGGCGATGTGCGGACCGGGCGGCAGATGAACCGCCTGGTGCAAGGCGACGTGGGCTGCGGCAAGACGCTTGTCGCCTTCATGTCGATGCTTATGGCTGTTGACAACGGCTTTCAGGCCACGCTGATGGCACCTACGGAAATCCTTGCAACTCAGCATTACGAGAGCCTGTCGGAGTGGTGCGAAAAGATTGGTGTGACGGTGGCGTTGCTCACAGGCAGCACTCCTGCCAAGGCGCGGCGGATGATAGACGAGGGGTTGCGTGACGGCTCGCTCAACCTGCTGGTCGGCACACACGCGCTGCTCGAGGAGAAAGTGGTGTTTTCAAGGCTCGGCATGGCTGTCATTGACGAGCAGCACCGTTTTGGCGTGGCGCAGCGTGCGCGTATGTGGGGCAAGGGCACTGTGCCGCCTCATGTGCTTGTCATGACGGCGACTCCGATACCTCGGACGCTTGCCATGACTGTCTACGGCGACCTCGACGTATCGGTGATTGACGAGCTGCCTCCGGGGCGCAAGCCTGTGCACACTATATTGCGCTATGACGAGAACCGCCGCGACGTGGACCGCCTCATTGCCGACCAGCTGAAGCAGGGGCGGCAGGTGTACATGGTTTATCCCCTGATACGCGAGAACGAGAAACTGCCGCTCAAAAGCCTTGACAACGACATCGAGTATGTGCGTGAGAAATTCCCCAGCTACAAGGTATGCTTTGTCCACGGGCAGATGAAGCCGGCAGAGAAGGATTACCAGATGAACTTGTTTGTGAGCGGAGAGGCGCGTATCATGGTTGCCACGACGGTCATTGAGGTGGGCGTGAATGTGCCTAACGCAACCGTAATGGTGATAGAGAATGCGGAGCGGTTCGGGCTGTCGCAGCTCCACCAGCTGCGAGGCCGTGTAGGACGCGGTGCGGACAAGAGCTATTGCGTGCTGATGACGAAGTATAAGATTGCTGCCGAGACGCGCAAACGGCTAAATGTCATGACGGAAACCACGGACGGTTTCCTGATTTCCGAAGCTGACATGAAGATGCGCGGCCCTGGTGATGTCGAGGGCACGCAGCAGAGCGGGCTTGCCTTCAACCTGCGTGTCGCCAACCTTGCCACCGACGGACAGATAGTCCAGCGTGCGCGTGATGCAGCCTTGGCAGTCCTTGACGGCAATCCCTCGCTGTGTGGCGTGGACGGCGACGAGGAGGCCAAAGGATGTGGCTTGGTGCTTTCAGCGGAGTCGCTGGCTCTGATACGTGAGGAAATGGCTGAGCGTTTCTCCGGCAAGATTGACTGGTCGCTCATTTCATGAATACTCTCTGCCTTCCAATATGCAACCGTGTGTGCTGTACGGTTGTTTTCACGACAGGAGGGGACGCTTTGCCCTCTTGCCTCCTGTAATTAACGAACAAATGAAATAACAGTAATGCGAGAAAAAGAATTTCTGCCTCTTGTGTCTTCGCGGCTCGGCATCGAGGCTGTCAACGAGATGCAGCGGAAGATGATGGAGGCGGCGACCTCACATAACGATATTGTCCTGCTGTCGCCTACGGGCAGCGGCAAGACGCTTGCTTTCCTCCTGCCTGTGCTGAAACTGCTGCGCCCCGCAACAGGGCGTGTGCAGGCTGTCATAATAGCCCCTGGCCGAGAACTGGTTACACAGATTGCATCTATTGCCCGCGAGATTACCCCGGGATTCAAGGTGACGGCTCTCTACGG
>URTA01000065.1 GCA_900550645.1 uncultured Porphyromonadaceae bacterium | reverse complement strand
TGCCGCCTCCCTGAAATGTTTAGCGGACAGTAATAAAAGGTAAAGCATTTGCCGTCGCCTATTTGGAACGCCAGCCAGTATTGTTCGGACTGGGCGTACACTATCATGGTGCAACCATATACCTTTTCAAGAGACCGGTTGTTGTTGAAATCAGCTATCCATTGGGGGTCAAGTTCTTTCATTTCGGCTTCGGTGACCGGATTCTCCTTGGCGTGGTGCTGCACTTCGATGTTCCACTCGAATATGATTGAACCCAGCAGCTGGCGGAATGCGTGTCCGACAGCTCCTATTTTATTGAAGTCCTGATTGTCTATCTGTGCAGAAATCGTGGACTGTTGTGTGAAGGGCTTTCTTGCCAGCAATAGTGAGCCGGCCTCCCTCATGAATGTGCCGACATTGCGGCGAGCCACTTCTGCTGCAATCTTCGCTCCGACATCGCTGCGGAAATAGCGTCTGCCTCCATGTCCGTCGCATACTATGGCGATGCCGTCATTATCTTCTGATATTGCGCAGAGGGAGTAGTCCTGGCATGCCTTTCCGGCGGCGATATGGCTTTCGCCTTGGCAACTGAAGGAAAGCGTGTTCATTCAAAAAGGCGTTTTAATCCCAGTCGTCATCGTAGGAGCTGCTGTCAACGCTGGTCGCTGCCTCTGCACCGTGGATGTTCTCTACGGCACCCTTGACTTCTTCCACTATCTGCTCCTGCTTCGTTGTTTCTCCGGCGGTGCTGCTTTTGCTGCCTATTTGCGAGGACGTTACCGCGACTACACGGATTATCTGCTTGAGAGCCTCGATGTTGTGGACGGTAAACACCGCTTCGCTGTTGCCGGCGAATTGTTTCAGGACATCCTTGTCTGCATCGTCTCCGATTGCAATGGCTATCTTTATTGCAGCTTTGAACCAGTTGTTTCCCTTGAGTTTGCTCAGACCGCTGTCAAAATCGTCAGTTGGGCCGCCGTCGGAAAGCAGGATTATTGCCGGGGCAAAAGAACCGCTGGCAGACTTCATATAACCGCTGCGCGAAAGCTTTGATGAAAGTTCTGCGCAAGCTGCACCGAGGGAGGTGAGGCCTCCTGCTTTTACGTCTTGCCATATAAAGTCGGATGCGAGTTTTGGCTCTGAGTATAGCCAGTTTACGCCGGTTGAAAATTCCAAGGCGGCAACTTTGATTTCCGCATCAGGATTTTCTGCCGATATTTCATCTAGCATAGGAAGTACGTTGACAACGGCATCGTTGACAGCACCTATCTTGTTTCCCTCCATCGACCCGGATGTGTCGATGAGGAAGAAAAGCGTCATTGTTCGACGGGGAACGCTTACTTGTTCGTCTAAAAGGGACATGACTATATGTTGTTTATTGTTGGTTTTCTTGTATGAATACTCCTTTGAGGACGTTGGAAAAGGCGATCTTGATGCCGGGATTGATCGGCATCAGCCCATTGGGTTCGACAACCTTGATTTTGCCGCTGGGGGTTTCGGCAGTCCAGTTGCTTGAAGAGATGTTTCTCAACAGCAGCCTTGCCGGGTCTGAAGGGTGAGCGACGACTTCAGCATCTGCGGTGTTGTCATTGTCGATGTATACTTTTGTCCCCTTGGTAAGCATAACTTCCCGAACCCCGATTTTCAGGCGTCTGGACGTGTCGATGCTGGCTCCGCAGTCCATGCACTTGTTTGTGTCTTCGGCGAAAGTCTCTTCGCCGCAAACGGGGCACCTCACGAGGGTATCGCGGATGCTGGCTATTAGTTTTTCCCAAAGGGATTCAATCATGCGGGTGTTGGGGTTCTTGAGCTTGTCCTGCGAGAACTCTTGTATGAAGGCCTCACGGAGTTTGGCCGGAAACACAGGCCAGCGGCGGATTACATTCTGGTGGATTCCGCGTACCGGGAGGTTGCTCTTGTCTGTGGGGTCATATATGAAGACGGCCTCAGTGCCGTAGAATTTCTTCTCGTATCCTTCTGTCATGCACGGACATGCGACAACTTTTGCACCCTCAAACGGGTGATTGGCATAGAAGAGCATGAACAGAATCACAGACAGTGAGAAACGGTCGCTGTACTTGTCCGGGATGCCGCCAGCGACAATTTCTGGCGCCATGTAGCGAGCTTTGCCCATTATGCCGGACTTCTCGCCTTGCGGCATTACGTTGTCATTGTCGCAGATGAGGACATTCCCCGTATCCGGGTCTATGAAGAAGTTGCCGTCATTCAAGTCCTGGTAGCTGTAGCCGCATCTGTGGAGCATCATGAAGCCATTGCAGATTTTCATCGCGGCAGCAAGCATCGCGGTATATGATTTGAATGACTTTTTCGCCAGCAGGAAGTTGCCGAACTCAAAGTAATTCTGCGGGCGAAGTCTCATCACGTAGCCGTAGCTGCCACACTGTTTCTGCGTAAGGTATTCTGGCCACAGGAAAGCGTCGGACGGTGCGCCGCTCATTATGTTGTTCTCCAGGTTTTTATAGAATTTTTCGTCTGGTGCGTTTAGATACCACTTCAATGCTTTCTTCTCCCCGTTAAGGTCCACAAGGTAAACGATGCCTTGTCCGCCGCGTCCGAGTTCTTTCTCGATTGTGACAAAACCTCCGGATGTCAGTTGAATTTTATCTCCTTTCCTGAGTTCTTCCATAATTTAGTATCCTCCTCCTCTAATGTCAACCGATGAAACAGCTGAGACTTCACCTGACTGGCCACAATTGGGGCAGGTGACTACACGTTGCCCGTGCCAGCAGATTACAGCCCCGCAAGAGCAGAACAAAAATTGCTTGCTTTTGCAGTATGGGCATCCTGGATATTCTGAATCCAACTCGACACTGCCGTGTACGCATTGGGTATCGTCTGGTTTGAAGCATTGTTACAATATGGTCAAATTTTTGCAATTCAGCGAAATATGCGTCTGGGGGATTGGGACAAGTGGCGTATTTCAGTGACTTTGTCTTCTGTCGCTGAAAGGGGCTTCTTGCGCCTTTAGCCAGCTATTAAATGAATGAACTGTGTGAAAATTTGCGGTTTTGCGTCATGGGATTTGTTTTATAGGCGAGAATGTATTATTTCGCAATCGAATAACCAATACATTGTCACTTATGAAACAGATTCTACTGTTATTGGCAGCGGCGGCGATAGTGCCGTCTACAGTCGCGGAGATGAAAGTCCCGCAGTTCATCACTGGCAAAAAAGACCGCAAGACTCCTGCAACCATGCGTGTTCGCCAGCTCGAAGCAGCGGAAATCATCTTCCGCTAGCTGACTGACAAGGTGTTCATCCCTTCTCTTGACGGAGAAGGGTGGGAACTGTCAGACTGCCATAAACTCACTTACGACGCGACGGGTCGCGTGTTGACAGATGAGGCTGCCTCTTACGAGGAGGGTGAAATCATGGGCTATACCCGCGAAACGCGCACCTACAGCGAGGGCTTCCCAAACTATGCGACAAGAACCGTCATCTCGAGCGAGGACGGCTCGGAATGGGAGAACAACCAGAAGGTGGAGCGCACTTTTGACTCTCGCCTCACTGATGTTGTGACAGCCAACCGCGACTACCAGTGGTACAACGAGGAATGGGCGCTGATGGGCAACAACTACAACCGCGAGATAACACGCGATGCAAACGGCAACATCACCAACGTGACAATAGCCGTGCTGTTCCAGGGCGTGTATTATGATCCGACCATGAAGCTTGACATTGAATATGGCGAGGACGGCAAGGCGAAGACAATCCGCGAAACCACGCTCACATACGACAGCAACGGCCCGGTATGGGAAGAGGGCACATACCTCACAGACATCGTATGGGACAGGACCAACGGCCAAATATACAACACGGATGAACTGTTCATCGGCGAGAACCGCATCAAGTCATGCCGCGTCAGGGTGGACGGCGACATCATGGGCGACCTGACCGCTGACTACAGCGGCAACTGGGATTCATACCACGTCACGGTTGTGGCTACTGACGACACCGGCGAGCGTATGGACGCGCTGGTTGATCATGTTGACTACGGCAACGGCTTCAATACATTCTCACGTACTACATACTCCGGCGGCGAGGAAACAGAAAGCCACACCACCGAGGTCGGCGAGCTGTATGACCATTTCGGACTGCTGACACACTCCATATACAAGGAGGATGACGAAATCATCTCTCAAACGCAAGGCATCGTGACATACGAGGAAGAGCACGGCAACCCTGATACATACGAGATACAGGAGCTTGATCCTGACAGCGGGGAGTTTGTGCCGGCTACGCGCATCGAATACAGCGACTATGTGGACGTGGCTGGCGTTGAAGGCATCGCATCCGACAATGCCGACGCACCGGCAGAATACTACGACCTGCGCGGCGTGCGCATCGCCCGGCCCACACAGAGCGGCATCTACATACGCCGCCAGGGTGCAGACGTGACCAAGATACTGGTGAAGTGACAACACCGTCGCCGGCCAAACACAAATCAGGCGGGCCGCGCAATGCAGCTCGCCTGATTCATCTATAAATTTTGAATTAAAAAGCCTGGTGCGGCTGACAAAAACAGACAGGGGATGCCGTAGCGCTCCCCTGTCTGCTTTTATCGGATTGTGTGGGTTATCTGCGTATCATGACTTTGCGGGCTTCGTTGCCGGCACGCACGATGTAGATGCCGGGGGCGAGGCGCACCAGTGCGTCCTGGCTTACGGAGGCTGCAATGCGTCCCTGCATGTCATAGACCATTACCTGTCCGGTCACGCCTGTCACGTACAGTCCGTCGGCGGTCGTGTAGACAGTCAGTCCGTTGCTGCCGATTTCATCGACTGCGGTGATAAGGCTTGTCAGCTCTGAGGGCTCGGACTCGCCGGCGGGGTAGACTGCGGTGATGAAGTACTGGCGGTCATGGATGTCGGTGTCGGCAATGCTGTACGTTGTCTGTGTTGCGGGTACAGCAGCGTCGTTGACGCGAGCTACGCCTTCTTCATATACATTGTAGCCGAGCAGCGGGTTGGTGACATTCTCGGTGATGCGGATGTTGTCTATCCACATTGCGCTGGTCAGCGAGAGCTTGGACTTGAAGTGGACTGCGATGCGCTTGGCCTCGGCGGGTATGTCCGTGACGTTGATAGGCACGAATGTCTCTGACATGATGAAGTCGCCGTAAGATAGGCTCGATGTCTTGGAGGCAACGAGGTGCGAGAATGCCGTCGCGGGCTGTGCAGCGTCATACTCCTCCTCGGTGGAATAGAGTATCTCCATTGAATAGTAGTATGAGCTGGAGGAGAACTTCTTGGTGGCGATGAGGAACGAGAGGTTCATCGTCGAGCCTTGCGGGCAGTCGAGGAGCGGCGAGATGAGCCAGTCGTCCTGCTGCTTGTTTGCGCCGAGCGTAAGGCCGATCATGTTGTCGCCGTCGCCGCCCTTGGGGAATGCGGGTTTGGTGACTACGTTGAACGCGCTTCCAGAAGTGATGTAGTATGTGTCGCCGGCAGCGGCATCGAGGTCGAGGCTTGTGAAGCCGTCAAACGGGCCGGTGAAGCCAGCCTCCATGTTCTCAAACGAAGTGCCGACGTTCAGGGGTTCTGTCTGGTCGCCGGCAGCGTCCCATGTCAGCTTTATAGAGCCGTCCTCGAGCTGTTCAGCAACGGGGTTAGAGGGAACGTCGCCCACTACGAACTGCACTTCGACTTCGGCAGAAGCGGAGGTGTTGTTGGCGAGGTTCTCGTCGCCGGCATACTCTACATGAAGAGCGAAGTGGTATGTGTCAGCGTTCTTGGCCTCGATTGCGGTCACGGGGACAGTCACGTTGACCATTGCAGAGCCGAGAGCCGGGATGTCGGCGTTCTCGGGCATGGCTACAGGCGTGGGATAGTCAGTTACGAGCGAGAGGGTATAGTCAGCTGCGCTGACAGCAGTCTGGCCGTTGTTGGCGAGTGTGAACGACAGGTTGATGTCGTTGCCGGAATACACCATTGCGGGAGCGACGGGCGCAGAGGCCTCGAGATCCTTGTTGGCGGGGACGAAGATGCGCACCTTGTCGAGCACTGTGTTGTGGCCGTTCTGGCTCTGCGCCACGAGGGCGACGCGGTATGTCTCGCAGCCGTCGGCGATTGCAGCTGCAATCGGGAACGAGTATTTCTCCCAGTCGAGGACATCACCCTTCAGCGGAGCGACAGCGTCAGGCACGTCAGTCCATTCGCCGTTGTCACAAGACACCTGCACCTTCACGGTGTCATTGCCGTACTGCGTGTGGAAGAGGTAGAACTCGATGATAGGCGCGGAGCCTGCAACGTTCTTGATCGGAGCTGTGTAGAGGCGTGCGGAGTTGCCGCGAGGTGCAGACCACGAGTTGTAGAAAGCGAAGCCGCCGTCGCCGTCATATCCGTCGGTGACAGCAGGTTTTTGTGTCGAATAGGGATTGGAGGCAACAGCCACCCAATTGTATGACCCTGTTATCGCCTCTGCTTGCCATGCGCTGCCGAAGGACGCGCCGGCGAATGAGTCGGCAAAGGGAAGGTTGATGTAGCCTATCGAAACGGTTTCTGTTTCCACGGGCGTGGAACTTGCACCGTTTAGAACTGCAGCCACGGAGTAGCTCATGGAGTGAAGCTCTTCTGAAGTGTAGTTGTCGGTAAAGCTGGTAGTCGCGCAGTCAGAGCTGATTACTGTCGCTTGACCGTCAATGACGCGCGAGATGACGTATGTCAGGGCATCGCGGTCGAGCAACGCGCCGTGTACGCCGGTGGTCGGCGCAGTCCAGGATAGGCTGTATGCGTTTCCGCTCTTGGTGAGCGTCAGGCCGGTGACGGGGTTGGGCGTTTCCGGGCCGACGTATGTGGTGTACGAGGCGCGTGCGCTCACGTTGCCGCCGTTCTCGACTTCAACGGAATAGGTCACGTTGCCGACCTCGACATTGTTGTCGGTGTATGTGATGTATTCATCGGTAATGCCGCGTCCGGACTTAATGGGGCTTTCGCCTTCGCCACGGTATATGCGGTACTTGATATTGCCGTCAATGGGGTGTCCGCTTATGGACTGCGAGGGGAGCGTGAAGGAAATGGTTGCAGAAGCCGAGCCGTCGGAAGCCGGCAGCACCATCAGGTCGCTGACAGCGGCAGGCACGCCGGATGCTCCGACGCTGTACATGCGGGTGTTGTACAAGCAAAGTGCATTGCCCTCACCAAAGAAGTATATCTTGTACTGCCCGTCAGCCTGTACGTTGAACTCCACGGTCTTCTGTTCTGCCTCGTCGATAGAGGCGTGAGGTATGTTGTCAAATGTCTCCAGGACGGTGTAAGCGGTCACGTCGTCGCCCTGTCCCAGCCCTATTGTCACCTTGGCAGTCTTGCCGTTGGTGTACGCAGCCGGCGACAGCTCGATGCGGTAGAGGGTGTTGGTCTGTAGAGTGAGGTTCGGAGAGATGAGGTAATCCGAATAGTACGGCTCGTTGAGGTACGAGTTGTACATGTACGGATAGTTGTTGTAATTGTTGTACGTCCAGGCATCATAGTCCTCGCGGTCATACTTGATGCTCATCTGCGTACACTGGTTGAACGTTGCCTTGTCCGTCAGGTCAAACAATGCGCCTGAGTCTTCCGCCGAGGCAGCTACCGGAATAGCAGCGAGCGCAAAGGCAAGCAGTGTTGTGGATAAATGTTTCATAATTATCTGTAGTTGAGGTTTGTTTATTGCAGCGGCGGGGGGCGCATTTTCATGCAGTCCCCCCGCTGTATCAAAGAGCAGGACTGATGTCGTTATCCCGCTGTGAGGTCTTTATTACTCGTGAACAGGACGTATCTGGATGCCGCCGGCCTTTGAGAAGAAGTCCATCTTGGGCTCCAGGAATGTCTTTTTGTAAGTGTCACGGGTGAACTTCAGGCAAGCGGCGTTGCTGTCCAACTTCTTGCCGTCTTTATTCGTGCGGACATCAGCGTTGCCAGTCCAGTAGTAGCCGGACTGCTCCATGGCCTTAGGCTTGCCCTTGTAAGTCGAGAAGCCTACACCGGGGAGGTAGATGCTGTTGCCGTTGGGGCCAGTCACCTTGTAGCAGTAACCGGAAACTTCCCATGTGCACTGCTCCACGAGTTCCTTCATCTCTTCCTCGGTCGGGAGTCTCCAGCCGTCGCCCCAGAGGTCCTTGGCAGCGTCATGACTGGTATTGGAAATCTGGTCGCCTATTTCCACGTAGCTGTCAGTGATGGGATCATACCACTGGTAGTTATAGACATGATTGTAGTCTTTCTGCCTTGTTTCACCCCAGCTGAAGTATGCACCCTTAGAAGTAGGTTCTGTTGCACCGATGTTGAACGGAGCCCACTTCACGGACAGACCGAGGTCAACCATTTCAGTCGGGACTTTGTAGCTGGGTTTGTCGCCTTCAGGCACAGGACCGTATACCGGACGGATTGAGAAGCCGACCTCGGGATAGTCGTAACCCTCGGCAGAGTGAGTCTGCGCATCGAGGTTTGCGCGGTAGTTGCGGCACTCCTGATAGTCGCTGCCGTCAAATGCAGTCTCCGTTGAAGTCCAGTAGAAGCAACCGAGCTGGTCATGTGTATGCTCTGCGTCAACCATGTTGCCGGCAGCAGGGAGGAAGATGCTGTTGCCGTTGATTAGCGAAGTCGCCAGCACGCCTGTCATGCCCTGCATGCCGGTCCAGGTAAATTCGCAGTTGTTGATGAGTTCACGCCACTCCTCCTGAGTCGGGATACGCCACTGGTCACCCCATTTCACATGGGCAACGTCATAGTTTGTGCCGGTGATAGTCGCGCCGAGACGGAAGTACTCTTCCCACTGCGCGTAGCCATCTTCACCATCGTTGTCGTAATACCACTGGTAGTTCTGGAGCGTGTATTCGGTCTTGGGCTCGATTTCGCCGTATGCGTAGAAGTTGCCCTCCTCCCATGGGTTGACAGCGCCGACGTTGTAGGATGCCCACTTCACGGACAGACCGAGGTCAACCATCTTGTCTGAGGGGTCAACCTGTGCCTCGTCACCGAAGGTGATGCGCTGCACGTCCGTGACTTTCTTGATTTCCTTTGTACCGTCCTTGTATTCGATTGTCATCACTTTGGTCTGGGCGTTGAGCATGCCGAGACCTGCAGCTGCGATGAGTATTGCGGGTAAAATTCGTTTCATAGGTTGTTGTTACAATGAGATTTTGAAGGTAGTTTTGTTGATTTTGACGATGTAGACACCCTTGGCGAGACGCGAGCGGTCGATGCTGTACGAGGTGTCCGGGATTAAGGTGTTGAGAATGGCGCGTCCGTCGAGCGCATATACGGCAAGGCTGCTGCCGGGCTCGACATTCTCGATGATCAAGGCTTGCGGCGTGACACGCATTGATATAGGCGTGCCCGCTACTTCCTGAACAGAAGTACTCTTGACAAAATCGATGAACTCGATATCGTCAAAGTCGAAAGACACAGGGTCTTGGGTGGAGGAGACCTTAACGCCGGTCGCGGTGTAGGTCACCTCCGGGTTTGCCGTGAAGAGGATTACCACGTCATCGCCCGTTACCGGTTTTATCCTGACAGCATCAGGCTCTTCGGCAGAGGCAAATCCGCACATACTCCCCAACAGGGTCAGCATGAGAAAAAATTTCTTCATAGAATAGTTATAAAAGGTTCTACGCGCAAAAGTAGTTATTTATTTGGGAGAGTCGCATTAACACGGCGTTAAATAGTGTGCAGAATATTTTTCACCACACACAAACCGCTGTGCCAAATTACTCATACATTAGAATATATAGCGGCACGAGAATATATAGCGGCACGCACTCTTTGTTCAGCTTGCCAATGCGCTTAATCGGCAAAAATGCCGGGAACGGGGTTCTTAATCGGCAAAAATGCCCAAATCCAGTCGCACCGCCCTCCTTAATCGACAGACAACACACCCTGCTGAATGAACCGTCCCGATTGTTGAAGTCCTGCCGTGAGTGAAAAGCCCAATAGAACCGCATAGATTTTGGGTTAAAGTTTATGCGTTGTAGAATTTGGATATTTCGAGCACGAGATTGTTGATCCAGCTGATTTCTCTAACCACTGGTGAGAGTTTTGGCTCGTTGGGCGCAAGCCTCATAAAATTGCCTCATTCACCACAGGCTCTTGTCGGAGAATCCTTTCAAGTATGGGAAGGGGCTGCGAGTTGTCGGGCGGTCTATCGGTGCATTTTAGCGCAAAAAAACAAATTTCATGAGCCGCTCGAAACAGACAGCGATAAATGGTCGCAGTGCATGGCTTCTGACTCTACAAAAAAGTGGATTGGCGCGGACGATTTTGCCATAAGGCGATAATTTATTATATTTGCATCTTATAAACGGCGAGGGGTGCGGATTTGCCCTCCCCGCCACAAAGCAGCAACAAAATGGACTTGTTTGACAGAGTAAGCGAAGATATCAAAAAGGCAATGCTGGCGCGTGAGAAGGTGCGCCTGGAGGCATTGCGCGGCATCAAAAAGGAATTTCTCGAGGCCAAGACCGCCAAGGGCGCGGGCGGCGTGCTCACTGACGAAACAGCCGTCAAAATAATGGTCAAGATGGTGAAGCAGCGCAAGGAGAGCGCAAAAATATACCAGGACAACAACCGCGCCGAGCTGGCGGAGAACGAGCTGGCAGAAGCCGCCGTCATCGAGGAGTACCTGCCCCAGCAGATGAGCGCAGATGAGCTCGAGGCTGAAATCCGTGCCATTATCGCCGAGACAGGCGCGTCGTCGCCCCGCGAGATGGGCAAGGTCATGGGCGTTGCGTCCAAGCGGCTCGCCGGCCGCGCCGAGGGCCGCGCCATTTCAGATACTGTCAAGAAGTTGTTGAACGAACTAAATCAATAAGGGAATGCTCAAGTTACAGACTATAAAGAATGACCCGCAATTTGTGATAAGCCGCCTTGCGGTCAAGGGTTTTGACGGCCGTGCGGTAATCGCGGAGATACTGGAAGTGGACACAGAACGCCGCCGTCTACAGCAGACGTGTGACGGCAATGCATCGCAGCTGAAGAAGCTGGCTGCCTCGATAGGGATGCACATGAAAAACGGCGAGCGCGAAGCCGCCGAAGAAGCGAAGAAGCAAGTTGCCGCGCTGAAAGGCGAGGACCAGGGGCTGCACGACCGCTTGCGCGAGTGCGAGCAGAAGCTGACAGAACTGCTGCTGACAGTGCCTAACCTGCCGTGTGCCGATGTCCCGGAAGGACTTACCGCCGCCGACAACGTGGTGGTCAAGGAGGGCGGCCCGATGCCCGAACTGGGCGAGGACGCGCTGCCGCACTGGGAGCTTGCCGCCAAATACGGCATAATAGACTTTGAGCTGGGCGTGAAAGTAACGGGCGCGGGCTTCCCCTTCTATGTAGGCAAGGGAGCGCGTCTGCAGCGTGCGCTGATACAGTTCTTCCTCGACGAGGCTTGGAAAGCCGGATATATCGAGGTGGAGCCGCCGTTTGTAGTTAACCAGGCTTCGGGCTACGGTACGGGCCAGCTGCCCGACAAGGAGGGACAGATGTACCACGCCAACCTGGACGACCTGTACCTGATACCGACAGCGGAAGTGCCTGTGACCAACATATACCGCGACGTGATACTGAAGGAGGAGGAGCTGCCGCGCAAGAACTGCGCCTATTCCCCCTGCTGGCGGCGCGAGGCCGGCAGCTACGGCAAGGATGTGCGCGGACTGAACCGTCTGCACCAGTTTGACAAAGTGGAGATAGTGCGCATCGAGAAGCCGGAGAACAGCTATGCCGCGCTCGAGGAGATGAAAGACCATGTGCAGGGGCTTCTCGAGAAGCTCGGGCTGCCGTGGCACATACTGCGCCTCTGCGGCGGCGACATGTCGTTCACGTCGGCTATAACATACGATTTCGAGGTGTGGTCCGGCGCGCAGAAACGCTGGCTGGAGGTTTCGTCGGTCAGCAACTTTGAGGACTATCAGGCCAACCGCCTGAAGTGCCGCTACCGCGCCGGTGGGAAGAAGATAGAGCTGTGCCACACGCTCAACGGCTCGGCGTTGGCGTTGCCGCGCATCGTTGCCGCGCTGCTTGAGAACAACCAGACACCGCAGGGCATAGTCGTGCCGGAGTGTCTGCGCAAGTACACAGGTTTTGACATAATAGACTGATTACCAGTGAGGTCGTATCATAACTCGTACATTCTGCACGATGCGTGGAGACAGGGTAGGGACACGGTGTGCCGTGTCCGCAGCCGAGTCTCTGCGGGTCTGTGTCAAGTGCGGACGCGGCACGCCGCGTCCATACTAAGGCGGTTCTGACACAACACACCTCATACAAAACCAACAGCCATGGCATATATCAGCAAGGAAGAGAAGAAAATCCCCATCGAGGACCCCTCTGGAAAGTGGAGCGACCTGACGCTCCTGCCTGAATGGGAGGAACAGTACTATAACGTCTACACAGCGCGCAAGCACGGCAAGTGGGTGATGCTGAAAGCCCTGAAAAAGGAGTATGCCTCGCAGCCGGAATACTGCCAGATGATAGAGCGCGAGTTTGACACGCGCTACAACCTGGCGCACCCGAACATCGTGATGGTGAATGATTTCGAGGAGCTGCCGGGCATCGGCATGGCGATAGTCACCGACGACGTGTACGGATACTCGCTGCGCCGCCTCATCGACGAGAAACGGCTTACGCCCAAGATACTGTACCGGCTCCAGACGCAGCTGCTCGATGCCATGGACTATATCCAGGAGAACCATATCATACACCACCCCATCACGCCGGAGACCATCATCTTCACCGAATACACAGAAAACCTGAAGCTGATAGACGTAGGCTACGACCAGGAGGAGTCGCTCTCGCCGCAGGACACGAGCGAGGACATACGCAGCTACGGCCGCGTGATGAACGAGGTGCTTGACAACCTGCCGACCAAGCTGCCGCGTCTGCGGCACATCGCCGAGAAGTGCGAGGCCAAGGCGGGCAAGCAGTACGGCTCGATACCGGCTCTGCGCCTTGACATAGAACGCCGCAGCTCAGGACAGATATACCTGTTCATCAGCATCTTCATCATGCTGATGTCGTGCCTGCTCGTGTGGCTCGCCTTGAGATGACACACATAAACAGAACATTCCCAAACCATTCCGACAGACCCAGATGATAGAAATCAAGAGAATAGAACCGACACGCTCCGCACTGAAGCGTTTCGTGAAGTTTCAGGTGGAGCTGTACCGTGGCAACGAGTATTTCGTGCCGCCGTTGATAACTGACGACATGAATACGCTCGACCCTCGCAAGAACCCGGCTTTCGACTTCTGCGAGAGCGCGTATTTCATGGCCTACGACGGCGGCAAGCC
>URTA01000064.1 GCA_900550645.1 uncultured Porphyromonadaceae bacterium | reverse complement strand
GGTTCTTGCTTCAGAGCTGCCGGCTTGCCATTCACAACAGCTGCCTCGGCCGGCTTGCCCGGCTTGGCACTCAGGTCGATGTGGCCAACGACCTTCGGGCCGGCGAGTGTCGTTGTAGTCTTGATTTCCGCTGTCTGCCGACGGGTCTCCTGCTTTGCGATCTTGCGTTCATTCTTGCGAGCCTGAGCCAGGTGGTCAGACTTCTCCTTGGAATCCTTGTCCTTGCTGAACTCTTTTTTGAGTAAGGCGACGGCGTTGTCGTCGATGCGGGCGTTGAGGTTGCCCTCCTCGACGATGATGTTGCGCTTACGCAAAAATTCGACGGCGGTGTTGACACCGACATTTAGGTCTTTGGCTACTTTACTGATCTTTGTGGGCATATATTGTTGTGAATGTTTTTGTCAGAATAAAATGTAAACTAACTGATTAGAGCCGCTCTGCCGGGTCAGTCTTCAAACTCGGCGCGGAGCACGTCCATGACCTGCTGGAGTGTCTCCTCCTCAAGGTCTGCCTGTTCGAGCACTTCGGGGCTTGCATTGAGGACTGCCTTGGCAGTGCCGAGGCCGAGGTCCTTGAGGGTCTCAATCACCCAATCGTCAATCTCGTCACGGAACTCGTCGAGGTAGATGTCCTCCTCGCCCTCCTCGATGTCGCGGTAAACGTCGATTGTGAACTCAGTCAGCATCGATGCGAGGCGGATATTGTTGCCTCCCTTACCTATAGCGAGCGACACCTCGTCGGGGTGCAGGAATACCTCGGCTTTTTTCTCCTCAACATTGAGGCGCATCGAGGAAATCTTGGCCGGGCTGAGCGCACGCTGTATGAATAGCTGCGGATTGGCGGTGTAGCAAATCACATCAATATTCTCGTTGCGCAATTCGCGGACGATGCCGTGTATGCGGCTTCCCTTCACGCCGACGCAAGCTCCTACAGGGTCAACGCGGTCATCGTAGCTCTCGACGGCGATCTTGGCACGCTCGCCAGGGATGCGGGCCACCTTTTTGATAGTGATGAGACCGTCGTTGATTTCCGGCACTTCCTGTTCGAAGAGGCGGCGCAGGAAACGCTCGTCGGTGCGTGAAACGATAACCTTGGGGTTGTTGTTCGGGTTTTCGACACACTTCACCACAGCACGGACGACATCGCCCTTGTGGAAAAAGTCGCCCGGGATCTGGTCTTCCTTAGGCATTATCAGTTCGTCCTTCTCCTCTGTGAGCAGGAGAATCTCACGCTTCCATATCTGCTGAACCTCGGCGGAAATGATTTCACCCTCGAGTTCCTTGAACTTGGAATAAATGGCATCCTTCTGCAGCTCCAGTATCTTGGACTGCAGTGTCTGGCGCAGGTTGAGGATGGCGCGGCGGCCAAACTTCTCAAAATATATCTGCTTGGTGACTTCCTCGCCTATCTCACATTCCGGGTCGATTTTACGAGCCTCGGTAAAACCGATTTCCTTGTTCTTGTTCACGACCTTGCCATCGGGCACGACAATGAGGTTCTGGTATATTTCGCAGTCGCCCTTGTCGGGGTTCATGATTACGTCGAAATTCTCGTCCGTCTCGAACATCTTGGCCAATACATTGCGGAAGGACTCCTCGAGGACGCTTATCATCGTGGTCTTGTCGATGTTTTTTTCTGTCTTGAAGTCGTCGAATGTCCCGACCATGTTATCAGACTCTGCTGCTTTCTTTGCTGCCATAGACTTATAGTTGAAGTAGGTATTTCGTGTATTTTATGTCTGCGAAGCTGAACGTGTGGGGCACCTGAACCATTTTAGGCTTCTTTGCGCCCTCTTCGCGCACCTTCTCTGTAACCAGCACAGTAAACTCGCCGTCACCGACCGAGTCAAGTGTGCCACGGTATTTCTTGCCGTCACCGGCAAGCACCTCCACGTCGTCACCGACGTGCATCTCATATTGGCGGCGCACGCGGAACGGTTCGGTCAGCCCAGCCGACCCCACTGTGAGGCTGTAGTCCTCCCGGTCGCGGTCAAATTCCGCCTCAATCTGGCGCGACAGCTCGACACAACGGTCTATGTCAACGCCTTCGGGGGAGTCCACAACCACCTCGATGTCGTTGTCGCCAGAGATTTTCACCTCCACCAGGAAATATCCGGTTTCTTCGAGGCGGCTCTCAACGAATTTGCTTATAGCATCTTTGTCAATCATTCCAGTATATATAATAATCAAGCGTCCGCCCTAATGCCAGGGCGACCGCCGCATCCACCGCCGGCATCCATTACAGATGCGCCTGACGACCCTTTTTCGGAGCAAATGACACCTTTCGATGTGCATCTGCACTCTAAAAACGCGGAGGAGACGCACAGTCCCCTCCGGAATACCGCTGCAAAATTAACAATAATACCGTGCAATCACAAGTCCGACACCAGGTCGCACGCAATTATCGGGGCGTTCATTATTAATTCATTGCCATATTTACGTTTAATTAAACCTTGAATTTCATTTCACCGCCAACATTCCGCACGCGGCTTCGATATCCTCGCCACGAGAAGCGCGTATTGTCGCGGTGATGCCATGCGAATTGAGGTGGCTGCGGAACATCAGCATCCGCTCCTCGCTGCAAGGCTTGAGATCCACTCCAGGTACGGCGTGGAAGCGGATGAGGTTGACACGGCAGTCGATGTTGCCGATCAGCTTGATCAACATATCGGCATGGGCGATGTCGTCATTGACGCCGCGCCACATTATATACTCCAGCGACAAGCGACGCTGGTGCGAGAAGTCATAGCCGGAGAGCAGCCGCATGACAGAGCTAACAGGGAACGCCCTCTGAGCAGGCATCATCGAAGCACGCTGACTTGTATCTGCGGTATGCACGCTCACCGCCACATGAACCTGCGTGCGGTCGAGCAGGTCTTTCAGCTCGGGCATCTTGCCTACAGTCGATACGGTGATGCGCTTCGGGCTCCACGCCATGCCCCACGGGGCAGTCATGATTTCGAGCACCTTGAGCAGCTGCGACATGTTATCGAGCGGCTCGCCCATACCCATGAACACCACGTTGGTCAGCTCGTTCATCGCCTTGCGCCCCTCCTCGGGCTTCGGAGGAATGCTCAATATCTGGTTGATGATTTGCGCCGCTGTCAGATTGGCTTTGAAGCCCATTTTGCCTGTCGCGCAGAAATAGCAGTTCATCTTGCACCCCACCTGCGACGACACGCACAGCGTAGCCCTCTCCTTGTCAGGTATGTAGACCGACTCGACAAATCGTCCTGAGCCGGCAGCAAACAGGTATTTCACTGTACCGTCGGCAGAGGCAGAGCTGCGTACCGGCTCTTCGCGTCCGGTCACATAGTTGGCCGCAAGCCACTCGCGGTTCTTCTTGGAGATGTTTATCATCTCGTCAAATGTTCTCACCTTCTTGTCATAGAGCCATTGGGCAATCTGCTTGCCCACGAAGCGGGGCATGCCGCCGCTGCGCACCACACCCTCCAGGTCTGCGAGCGTCATGCCAATGAGCGGCATCTTATCGGCGTTGTTCTGTGTATATTCAGCTGTCATGGTTGTTTCTTGTGCGTTTTGAAAAGCGAGCCGCCGGAGCGTAAGCTGCCGACGGCCCGTTGTGTCAGTTTATTCCGTGGCTGGCTTTATTCGCCGGCCTCAAACTTGTATGCGTTGTTTTCTATCTTCTTGCCGCCGCGCAGCATCTGGCGCAGGTCAAGGCCAAGGCCGCGCATAAACTGCTGCTTGTAGTTGGCATCGTTGTATTCGAACTGCTCGGTCTTGTCGCCGTTGACACGGTATGCGTACACACCGTCGTCACCCTTGACTACGATGACCTTTGTGCCAGCCTTTGTGCCGGCAATCTTGCCAGTCACGCCAGCGTCACGCACACGGGCGTTGCGGCCGAAGCGGAAGTCTTCCACCTCCTGCGGCTCGACGTTCATGGCAGCGGCAATCTGCTCGATAGTAGTGCCGGCGGCAGTGAACTTCTTGACCATCTCGTCGCCGGCCTTTGAGCGGCGCACCTTGTCAGTTATGTAGTCTTTTACTTTCTTGTTGCTCAGCGGGGTGAAATCGTCATATTCAGCCTCAATGGCAACAGCGTAGAGCATCGGGTTCTTGGCATCCTTTGACTCGTAGATGTGGCTGACCTCGCCGGCCGAGCCGTCTATCATCACCCAGCGCACCACCTGACGGCTGTCTGGATAAAGACCGCCCATTGAGGGCATCGCGGGAGATGACTGCGTCAGCTCGCATGGCATTGCAGTGTATCCGGACTTGGAGGCGTTGGCGGTGAACTTCTCAGGAGTGTTGTTGGCAGAGATAAACTTCTCGAGCTTTTCGCGGGCGTCGTTCACAGTCTTGGTGCTCGGTTTCAGTTCGTATGTGATTTCGTCAAACTCATATATCTCCTTGGGGTTGGACTTCTTGACGAGCTGTGCAATGACAGCACCCTGAGGCTGCGACATGAGCGTGATGTACTTGCCGCCGGCGTTTATGAGGGAGTCAAGCTGGCTGTCCTCGATAGCCTGAGTGCGACCAGCAGCAGTGAACAGCTGCAACCACTGCTCTTTCTGCGAAGCAACGCTGTCAGCAGGGAACTTTGTCGCAATCGAGTCAACTGCAAGACCGCCGTTGAGGGCTGCAAGCACGCGGGAGGGCAGCTTGTCGCCAGCTACCTGCACAATGTTGATCTGAATTGAGTCAACCATTGTCGAGCGTTTGCCCATGCGGATAGCAGTAAAGCCCTGGATGTTCTCGCTGATTATGCTGACAGAGTCCTTGGGGGCACGAGCCACATAATCCTTTGTTGCGCCATAGAGGTCGATGCCGCGCACTTCGCGATGGTTGACATTGATGCCCTCTTTCTTGAGGTCCTTGCTCAACTGGGCTGCGCTGTCACGCATCTCGCGGAGCACCTGCTGTGACAGTTCCTGCGATTTCTTGCGGTCAGCGTCAGAGGGAGTGACTGTAACGGCGATGAAGCTGACGCTCTTGGTAGGCTCATTGACCTTGAAGCGGTTTTTCTCCTTGTCATAGAGAGCCTTCATCTCAGCATCGCTCACGGGATATTTCTTCTCGTCAAGGTTGCCGTAGGGTACGTATGCGAGCGAAAGCTGCTTGGTGGCAACAAAATCGTTGTACATAGCCTTCTTGTCGAGGTCGTTAGCCTTGATCGAGGACTGAAGTATACGGGCGTATGTGTTGCGAGCCACCTGCTTCTTGGTGTCCTGCTCTACGGCAAGCCAAAGCCGCTGGTACGGCTCGACGTTAGCATCAGTCAGGCCGTTGCGTTTCGGGTTGAAAATGACCTCAAAAGCCTGCTGCGGAGTCTGTATGTTCATGCCGTTCTGCTGCATTGAGCGGAGCAGGTCTTGCATCATTTCGCTAACAGGGTTGTCCAACATATAGAAGCGGAGCTGGTCGCCGGTAACGCGGATGCCGAGCTCGTCAACAGCAGCATCGAGCAACTTCTCGTCTATGAGCTGGTCGATAGCCATCTGTGCCAACTGCTGTGAGTCGAAGTTTGCGACCTGCTGCGGATTCTGCTTGCGAGCCTCTTCGAGGCGGTTGTTCAGTTCCTCGCGCTTCGCGCTGTACTCTGTATAATCGATTTTCTCGCTGCCGACCTTAGCGACGGTGGTTCCGTTGCCGAACAGGTTGCGGCTGTTGGTCAGCGCATCGCCGACGATGAATGCCAGAAGAGCCAGGCCGATTATGACGATGAGCAGCACCGACTTGCTTCTGATTTTCTCTAAAGTTGCCATTATCCTATATAGCTGTGTTGTGTTATACTTTTCATGTTTCAGGCTCTCGCGCCCTGCACCGGCCAGTTGCGGCACGCAGGCACTTTTGAGCATGCAAAGATAATAATTTTGCCACAATCCGCCAACATTATCGCTAAATAATGCCAAAACGCCCTCGGAGACAGCATATCCCCAGGGCGTTTTCAGCACATTTAATTTTCTGATTTTCAACACATATACACGCTCGAAGCGTCAAGGCATCATTTGATGCCGAATTTCGCCTTTATCGCGTCTACATAGTCGTCCTTTTCCCATGTGAAGAGTTCCACATCCTTCTCTACGGAGGGTATGTCGGCGTCACGTGAGACGAATACCTTGTGCACCTTCTGCGGCTTGCGCCCCATGTGTCCGTAGGTGGCAGTCTCCAGATATATCGGCTCGCGGAGCTTCAGACGCTTCTCGATGCCGGCGGGAGTCATGTCGAACAGCTCGGACACGGCATCAGCAATCTGCCTGTCGGTCAGGCCGTGGCGGGCTGTGCCGTAAGTGTTGACGAATATGCTCACAGGGTCAGCACAGCCGATGGCGTATGCCACCTGTACCAGAACCTCCGAAGCCACGCCGGCAGCGACGAGGTTGCGAGCAATGTGACGTGCCGCGTATGCCGCCGAGCGGTCTACCTTGCTGGGGTCTTTGCCGGAGAATGCGCCGCCGCCGTGTGCGCCACGGCCGCCGTATGTGTCAACGATGATTTTGCGTCCAGTCAGGCCGGTGTCGGCGTGCGGGCCGCCAAGGACGAACTTGCCCGTAGGGTTGACCAGCAGACGCACGCTGCCGTCGAAAAGGGCGCGTATATTCTCGGGGAGCTTCGCAATGACGCGAGGCAGAAGCACGTCGCGCACATCGGCATAAATCTGCTTAAGCATCTCGGAGTCGGCGATGTCGCGAGCCTCGTCAGTGTCGGCGAGCGGCTCGATAAACTCATCATGCTGCGTAGAGACGACGATGGTGTCGATGCGCTGCGGCTTGCCGTCGTCGCCATACTCCACAGTCACCTGGCTCTTGGAGTCGGGGCGCAAGTATGTCACCAGCTTGCCTTTGCGGTAATAAGTCATTTCGCGTCCCTCGCGGCGTATAGCTGCGAGTTCGCGCAGCAGCGCGTGCGACAGGTAGAGGGTCAGCGGAATGTAGTCCTCGGTCTCGTCGGTAGCGTAGCCGAACATCATGCCCTGGTCACCGGCGCCCTGCTGTGCAGGTTCGTCGCGCACCACACCGCGCTTTATGTCGCGGCTCTGCTCGTGGATTGCGCTGAAGATGCCGCACGAGTCGCCGTCAAAACGATATGCGCCGCGATTATAGCCGATATTGTTTATCAAGTCACGTATCACCTTTGAAGTGTCAACGTATGCACGTGTCGTCACCTCGCCGGCAACTACGACCTGGCCTGTGGTGACCAGCGTCTCCACTGCGACACGCGACTGCGGGTCGAATGCCAAAAACTCGTCAAGCAATGCATCGCTTATCTGATCCGCAACCTTGTCGGGGTGTCCCTCCGACACGGACTCCGATGTGAAAAGATAGCTCATGATTATTCTCCTTTCTTTGTTGTTTTGTTTTCTGTTTAATGTTACCGTCGCGAGCCGTCAGGCGACACTGGTAGGGGATAAAAAAACAGGCATCGGGAAGTCTTGCCCACTTCCAAATGCCAAATATCCGACAGCCAGCCCGCCAACCGTCCGCAACGCTGCGGCAGCTGACGCTGTGTGGCCTGTTCGCATTTTAGCATTTTTTTGAGTGGTTGCAAGCAGCCAAATTTATCCACTCCCGGTCTGGCGCACGCGCCTCGCGGATTAGTGGTGCAAAGTTACACCATTTTCTGCAACTGTGCAAGTGTTCCGCCGAAAATCACCAAATATCCGCGTTATATTCGTCATCTCCGCCCTCATTATATAAGGCCTGTCCCGAATTGTACCCGTCGGTATAGCCGTCGTCATACCCTTCGCGGTAGCGGCTCGCGTCCTGGTCCGGGGCGTTACGCTCATCATCATTCCCGTAGCCGCGATACTGGCCACGCACACCGTCGTTGCGTCCCTGCGCATATCCGTTGTCATACCCTTCTGCATACGCATCATCGGCATCAGCCGGGCGAGCCACCCGACGCGGCACATCTGATGGAGCAGCCGCCGGTGTCCGAGGCAATGGATTTGCCTTAGCGGTATCAGCAGCCTCTGTGTGCGGCTTAGAGGAGGACGACGGCATCTCGTCATTGCCGCCCGAAACTAACCGGCAAATGACCAGCAATGCAACAGCCGCCACCGCTACAACAAAACAACCCGCCTGTTCCTTGCCATTCATAACCTGCTTGTTTACTGCAACAAAGTTAGCAATAATCATTCTGCCGCGCAAGCAACTGCGTCATTTCCATCCAGCTATGCAAATAAATCGAGGCCGGCAACAACATTGCCAGCCCCAATATGGAGAATGTACTTATGCATGCGAATTTAACGGACTACCACGCGGGCAGCCTGAGAGCCGATGCGCACGACGTATATGCCAGGGGCGGCTGCAACGACTGTCTCGCCGCTGCAAGTGCCGGCGGCGATGCTCTTGCCGTCGATGCCGTAGACTGCGTATGCCGCGCCGTCATAGCCAGCCATGACTATCTCGCCTCGGCGCGAATATACCGCGCCGGTGCTGCCGGACAGGATGTCCGAAACACTGGACATTGGCGACATCATATAGCTGTAGAGCATCAGGTAGTGGGACGATGTGGGGAGATAGCCGTCTATGTAGAGGCTCATCCAGGGGCGGTTGTTGAACTTGTCAGGGATGGCTACATTCACCTTCTGCCAGCCGCTGCCAGCGGGGATGTCGGCAATCTTCTCGGGCATAGCCATGCCGTGGGTTGTGGCATAGACAGCCATCTGCTCTGCGCAAGCCTCGCCCGTCCAGAGCTCGAGAGTAGCGTTGGGAGCTTCCGCGCCTACGGTGGAAACCTTGGGCAGACCGAGGCGCACCCGAGCATTACTCTTGTCCGTGAAGCCGATAATCCCGTAACCGCCGCCGTCATGGGCAAATTCCTCGCCTACAACTTCGGGCTGGCACCAATCCCAACTGCCGTCAACGTATTCGTCGGTCGGGGCAGAGGCTTGAAGCGGAGTGTATTTTGCAGTCATGTCGTCAAAATTCTCGATAATCGGGAGCGTATACGGAGTGCCGACGACACGTGCAATATACCAGCGGGCGTTGGAGATGCCGGCAGCATTCTCTGCGGCAATGGCTATGCGCATATACTTCTGCGGCGAGCCTTCTGGCAGAGAGAGCGTGTATTCATATACATCTGTACCGGCGCATACCGGCTCGCCGATAAATGAGCCGTCAGTATCGAGTTCTCCAATCCAGTAGCGTATGCCTGTGGTGGCGAAATAGCCGCCGTTGAGCGACTCGATAGGGCGTTCCCAAGTGAGGCGGACACTCATGTTGTCTTCGGAAAGTTCAGCCTTGTAGTTTTCGACATAGCTAAGCATATCCATACCAGTGAACACAGACACTTCGGCAGCCTGTCCCAGCATGCCGTCCACCTCGGTGATGACGTTGATGTAGTTGTCTCCCTGAGCAGTGGGCACTACGAGGGTCTGTACAGAACCCGGCGCACCCGCAACCTCGACAGTCTGCGCACCGAGGGCGCGAGCCTTGACAGTCGCGGACTCGGGAATGTCGTTGCCATTGACAAACTTGGTCGGCATGGTGAACGAGAGGGTTGCGGTAAGGTCGGGGTCGCTTGTCGCAACAACAGTGAGGCCAGTCACAGCAGCCGGCACCTCCGTCTGCTTGTCGGTAGCAGCAACGCGGATATTCTTGACAATCATGTCTTTCTGGTCAGGGTCAGACACACTGCGCACGGCAATATAATATGTACCAGCGCGAGGCACGGCAAACTCGCCACTGTATTCCTTCCACTCGTTGTACTTCTGTGCGCGGGTCTTGGCAATTACGGGTATGGTCATTGCCTCAACCGTGGGAGCAGTACCTGCCCACACCTCGAAATATTCGCGCTGGCCGCTGTAGCTGCCGCGAGCGACATCGAGCGTAACCTGATACAACACTTCGTTTGACGGGAACTCGGCAGCGGGCATTATCAACCAGTCATCGGGCTGGTTGTAGCTCCAGCCCGAGGCAAAGCAATATGTACCCCAGTCTCCCTGCCACTGGTCGGAGAACCGCCATACGCCGTACTCGGGGCTTCCGTCAGCATTGATGATTGTCACCATCTCTGTGTCATGCTCCGTCGGGGCAATGGTCATGGGGAGCGCGTAGGGACGGCCGATTATGGCCTTGTCAGAGATGCCGGCATCAGACCTCATGTCATGGCTGACAGCGACAACAGAGGCGCGGTAAACGTCCTGCTCGCGGTCGGCATCAATATTGACAGGGAACGAGTTGGCAGAAGTCTCGCCTGCTTTCTCGCCGTTGAGGTATACCTCGTATGTCACATTTGCCGCGTCCATATATCCGCCGTGCACGCCTTCGGTCACGGGCATCCAAGTCACGTTTTCCGAAGTCAGCACAACCTGTTCGGGGACTTTCGGTGTGTCATGCCCTACATATACATGAGCCACCGCCGGGTTGCCCTCGATGCCGTTCAGCACAGCTGCGAAGCGGAACGTATGGTCGCCCTGCGCCACTTCCACGGGAATGGTCACATTCTCTGCGGCAGGAGCAGTGCCGCTTTTCAGCAGAGTGCCGTTGTCATACAGCCGCCAGTCAATGTCACCGGAAATCGACGAATCCTGCATTGTATGGTCGGGCATGGCGAAGCGCAGCGTACCCGAAAGCTGCGCGTCCTCAAACTGTGCAGAAATGAACCTGCCAGGGCGCGGAGCCGCCATATTGTCCTGCACGTCAGGTGTGAGGAAGAACGTAAATTGGGTGTCTACGTCAAACTGGTGTATCTTCTCAATGCGGTTTTCCGCCGGATAGATAGCGTAAAGTTCTGACGTAGCTGCATATACTGAAGGATTCCAAATCAGGTAGCCGTCATACGGGCTGTATGCCAAAGCGCCCTTGCTGTTGGCAAGGTCAGCCACCGGCACGTCAAACAGTTCTGTGATTGTGCCGTTGGTGAGTATACGGACGAACTTGCCGAAGCAGTTTACGCCATAAAAACAGTTGTCAACAGGGCTGTAGCACAGCGAGAAGCAGCGGTCGCCAGGCTGGCTCAACTGCTTGATGATTACTGCCTCTTCGGGCTTGTCAGCAGGTGCGCACTTGAAGTAGTGCAGGTCAGACTCGCTGCTCTCGCCCTTGCCGAAACCGTATATCTTGTCCTCAGAGGGGACGTATGCGGCACTGTAGAAATGCGGCATACGGTATGAAATAACATCAATCGAGCGGTTTGTAAGCAATTCCCCTGTCTCAAGGTCAAACTCCTGATAGGCATAGTCACCAATCATGTCCTCCGAACCCATGGTGAACAGGCCGAGGCCGCAAAGGCGGCCGCCGCGCAGCCAGCCGTTGGAAAGGCGTGCGCCGGATTCGGCAAAAGCATACTGCCACAGGCGCGTAGCATTGCCGGAGGGTTCTATCTCATACCAGCCAGCGTTGAATCCGTCAATGTCTGCGTATGACATGAAACCGTAAATGGTCGAGCCAGTCGCACCGATGCGAGCCGGGGCATACTGCCGGGGCTGCGCCGGAACATCAGCAAATGAGCCGCTCGCAGCGACCGTCTGCCCGGCGTTCAACTTACCCAGCTCGCCGTCTGCGCCGACAAAGCCACGTACAGTCGCCGACAAAGGCATTGCAGCCGCAACCGCAGCAGCCACAAGGGCTATATGTTTGTTTCTCATTGTATTATTTTATACGATTGTGTGCAAAATCACATAAAAGAGACAGCACAACCCTATGAACAAGGGAATATGCGGCCTCCGTTTATTTCAGTATGTTATTTTGCGCTATATATTTCCTTGACAGCTTTGACAGAACCGTCAGCCATAACCATGCGCTTGATTACGAGAGTGCCGTCTATGGGCTGCGCTACACGCATACCCGCCATGTCGAGGTATTCAACCGCAACAGCTGCGTCAGCAGAGATGCCCTCAACGCCTGTTCCTGCGCCACCAACGAAAGCGTATTCAGTGGCAAGACCCTCAACATCGCCGTATACCGGGGTGATGACTACCTGATAGTTCTCGCCCATGACTGTTGTCATGGTGTATTCGGGAGTCGAAGCAGTAACCTCCTCGTTGCCATCTGCCGTAAAGATTTCCAGCTTGTATGCAGAGGCCTCGCCTGTTGAGCAAGAGGGAACGTCCCAGCTGAGAACAGTCTGGTTGTCACCAGAGTTGATTACCACGTTCTTAACGGCGGGATAGTTGTCGATGCGTATCTTGTCGAGGAAGATATTGTCGCTGTTGTCCGTATTGCCCTCGGGGACGTAAGCGCGGAAAATCACGCTGGCAACCTTGTCAGTGAGCGACATCATGGGGACAGTCACCATGGTCCAGTAGTTGTCGCCGCTGCCATCAGTGTAAAGCGAGTTGGGTGCGATGTCAACGAGAGTCTCGTCTTCCGCACCATCGCGGCGCACATCCACTGCGAGGCGGTTTGCGTTAGTAGCATTGGCGAGTGTATAGAACGTAAGCACGGGGTACTCTGCGCCGGCGAAGTTGATAGAGCTTGAGATGAAGCGGTCAACTGTACCGGGTGAGGAGTAACGGTATGAAGCAGACGCATAGCCGTCATAATTGTCCTCGCTGCCGTCCACGCCTGTTATGGAAGTTGAGTAGTCATAACGCTCTACGCTCCAGTTGCTGCTGTAGCCCACGGGGTCTTTAGTCCAGAGGTTCTCAGCCTGCTTGTAGTAGTCAGAGCCAGCGTTGAAGTTCTCGACGAATGGGAGGGAGATAGCCGGGCCGGCAACAACCTCGGCGGAAGTGGTGTAACCGCCGTCGCCGAGCGTATTGTAAGCAGTCACCTTGTACTTGAGGGTAGTCGGGCCTGTGAGGTCTTCACACGGGTCGGTGTATGCACAATCCGTGAGATTCTCGGCAAGCAGCGTCTCGGAGTTGTAGCCGATCACGCGAGCCACCTTGTAGCGGATAGATGCCGTGTCGAGGTATCCGCTGTTCTTGCCGGCAGTGGGGGCAGTCCAGGTCACGCTCACGCCGCCCTCGCTGGTAGTGGCAGCAGCCACGTTTTCGGGTGCGCCAGGAACGTCCTCGCCTACATATATCTGTGCAGAAGCGTAGTCGCTAGTGCCGTATGCTGTTGAGGCATACACATGGTATATATAGCTCTTGCTGTTCTCAGCTTCGTGCACGTATGTGTATTCAGTGCCGGGGACAGGGTTTTCGATAGTGTGAAGCACAGGCTCATTGCCGTATGAGACATAGTCCTTGATTTCCAGCTTGGTGAGCGGAGCTGTCAGTTCGCCGCCGCCGTCCAGAGTCGTGGGGGCAGTCACCTTGATAGTCACGGGGGAGCTGCCGTTCTCGCCGGCAGAGAGCGTTACCGTCGGTTTTGCGGGCTTGATGCCTACAAACAGGTACACATAGTCGCCACCGCCGCCGGTGTTGTCTGTGGAGTATGCGCGGACAGTGTAGGTGTACTGGTGTCCGTACTCGATTTCCTCGGTGTCTGTAAATATTACTGTCCGCTAAACCACAAAGAGGCATACCCAACTTCTTGAAAAGCAGAAG
>URTA01000063.1 GCA_900550645.1 uncultured Porphyromonadaceae bacterium | reverse complement strand
GATAACAATGCTGCCGACGCGCTGTTGTCGCGGTTCGGCGGGTGCGCGGCGGTAAACCGCTATTTGGGGCGTATCGGCGTTGATGCGTCGGAGATGAGGGTGTGCCGCTCAGAGGCGGAGATGCACGCAGCCCCTGCGTTAGCTGCCGAGAATTGCGCTACGCCGCTGGCTTCGGCGCGGCTGGCTCTCGACATGGTCACGCTCCCGCTCGTTGACGAGCGTTTCCAGGCGTGGGTGACAGAACAGATGCGTGGCTGCCGTACTGGCGAGAACCGGCTGGCGAAATACCTGCAAGGGCGTGTCCTAATGTTCGGTCACAAGACCGGCACCGGCTTTGTTGATGCACAGGGACAGCAGACTGGCGTGAACGATGTTGCTTTCGTAGTCCCGTATGGCGGCAGTCCGTTGGGCATTGCCGTTTACGTCACCGATGCCGCAATGTCGCTTGCCGATGCCGAGGAGATAATTGCCCAGGTTGCCCGGCTGGTTGTCGAGAACCTGTGATGCTGTCTGTGTGCAGCGGTTATTTCAGGAATGTAGCCTCGTCGATTTCCTGTGTCCTGAAGTTGCTTGTGTGTGCTGATTTGCTCACCTTGATTTCCAGTGTGTAGTTGACCATAGCTGTCGAGTGCTTCAATCCGAAGTCGAATATGTCGGTGCTGCGCTCATACACGGCATCGCGTGTGAACTTGCCTGTCGTCCTGCCGTCGGGTTGCTCCTGTTCCATCCAGTCATGGCCGTATGCGAGCTTGAGGTAATACTGCCCCGGCGGTATCTGGTTGATTGTCTCGGAGGAGTTTTCTGCCACATAGACGTATCGTATGCACTCGTCGGTGGCTGCATCCACCACCTTGACGGCAACGTTCAGCCCCTTGCCGACGGTTATGTCAAACCAGTTGTCCTGCTGGCCGTAGCGGCTGCGTATGCCGTACTGCTCTGGCAGCTCGCCGGTTGTGACTGTCGCCGGCATCTGCCAGCCGTGTTGCATCAGCGAGTCCTGCTGTTCGGTCAGTTCAGCCTGGGCGGCTGCAGTTTCGCCGCTGTTGCTGCTGCCCGAGCATCCCGAGAGGAAGCATGCTGCTGTCAGGATAGTTGCCGGGAGTTTCATGAGAGCATCGATGTGAGGTATCTGAACAGTGCCACTGCGATGATTGCTATGCCGACTATGCGGCAGAGCATGGCGGCAGCACGGCGGTGCGCCTTCTTTTTGAGTGCACTGTCGGTGAGTATAGGTATGACCAGCCATACGGCCAGTCCGATGATGATTGCGAACATATCCATAGTTAGTTCTCGGCAGCGTAGGGGCGCGGCGTGCTTGTTTTCGGCGTGCTCCGAGTTTTGTCACGCCATGTCCCTACACTGACAGTGAGGTCAGAATGCGCCCTCGCGTTTGAGCTGGTTGACGCGGTTCTGTATCGTCTGGTATTTGTCGCCGAGGTTCTGCTTGCGCACGTTGCCGTTGCCGTAATTGCCACGGATAACGTTCATGGCAGTGTCCTCGATGTCGCCAGTCGGAGTAGCCGTTGCCGCAGCGGGCTGCTTGTCGGCAGCCTTTGCAGCAGGCTTGTCATTTGCGGGTGCAGCCGGCTCAGCCTCAGCAGTTTGCCCGGCATTGCCGGTCGGCAGAGTTGAGTCTGGCGCGACATCGCCGCCCTCCTGCATTGCCGTCCCCTCCGCTGAGGTGTCATTTTCGGCAGAATCTGCGGTCGCAACTGCAATGGGAGGCTCGTCGGTCTGTTGACTTCCGCCGTTGTCGCGAGCGGCAAAATACCACACGCCGCCGGCAACGACAACAACCGCCGCAGCCACCGCCCACCAAATCCATCCTTTCGACTTCTTCGGGGTCAAATCATCCCCCGTCGGTTCAGGCGGGTTGGTGGAAGGAGGTGTAGCTGTAGTCGGGGCAGGTTCTGCGACCTTTTTCCGAAGCTCGACCTTGCGCTTGAGTTTGATTTCCTTGTCAGCCATTATTCGCAAATGAGGGCAAATCCAGGTATTTGATCAAACGCTTCGCCGAGGCTCATGACGCGGCTTTCATTCTTGAGGGCGAACTCTCCGCCTTTGTTTTTTATTGAGCAGACGCAGTACACATGGCCTTCGTCGGCGGAGTCTGCGAGGACTTCGAGGTAGTCGCCGCTGTCGCTCTTGATTTCAATGCGGCCGCCTTCCTGTGCGTATGTCACATCTTCTCCCTCGATAGCTGCGCCATAGTTGACGATGCATACGAATGCTTCGTCTATATCATCGAGTTTTGCGACCCAGATTTCTTCTTGAGCTTCACCATTTGGGCCTAGAGTTGTCTTGTCTCCCTGATGCTTTATGAACGGGAATTTGTCGAGTGAGCCGAGGTCACTCTTTTTCTGGCGGTACGCTTCTGAGAATACACCGCCTGGTTCTCCGTCTTTTTTGCGGAAGAAGAGGCAGAGGTCAAGGTCTGTGTCTGATGTCCAGTACAGGTTGACTTTGAGCTTGCCGGAGAATGTGAATGCTGCTTCCTCTTCCTTGCGGCGGAGGGTGATTTTTCGTTTGAGTTTTACTTCAGCCATTTTGTTTTTATTTTAGAGGTTAGAAATTGAAATCGTCGTTTGTATATTTTCCCTTGCTGTCGCTTTGGGTTTTGCCGGCCTTGGCTTCATCGAAGAAGTCATGCTCTTTATGAGGCTGTTGAGCCTCAATTTCGCGTTGTTTCATCTCGAGTTTGCGGCATGCCTTGTTGCGGTAGTCCTCAATAGAACTGTCGTCTTCTATTTCGAGGTATGTCTCACACAGCAATTTGAGTCGTTCCCATTCATCTCTGAACAAAGCTTCATCAATGCTTTTCCGCAGCGAGCCGAGCTGAGCTTTGCGTTGCATTATTTCGTCAGCTTTGCCTTTAAGCCGTTCTTTGTGTGCCGCCCATTTGCGTTGGTTCGCCAAGTCTAAATCAGACAGCTTTTCGCATACGTCCATGGCGGCGTTGTAGTCGCCGGACTGTTCGTATGTGTTGAGTCGGGTTGTCAGCTCGTCTATGTCAGCTTGTTGCTTGGCGAGGATGTCTGATATTTCCTCGCGGCGAGATGTCGCTTCCTCGTTTTTAGGGTCGAGGTTCAGCACCTTGTCGAGTTCTGCAAGGGCTTCCGTGTATGATTTCTGCGCTTTGAACAAGTCGGCGCGGGTGAGGAAATCCTTGATTTTCTCCTTTTTGTCGAGTTGCAAACAGGCATCGTCGCGTAGGCGTTTAGCGTCGGCAGATTCTGGATCTATCTCGAGTGCGCTGTCGCATTGAGAGATGACATCGCTCCATCGCTCCTCCTGTGCAGCTCTTTTTGCTCGTGTCATGCAAGACTGGTATCGGTCGTTGTCTGCTTTTTGTTGTGCAGCCTTGCTTATGGCAATGTCCTTTTTTTCTTGTGCATACTCGTCGCCGGGGCGGTGTGAGAGGGCAATGTCAGCCCATTCTTTCATTTGCACATAATCGCGCCCCCTCTCATAACGCTCGATATTTTCGACAGCCTCGTTGTAGTTCTTCTCCACTTCGCGTTTCCGCTCTGTTTCTTCACGTCTTTGTTTGTCTGCTTCTTCCGCTTTTCGCTGCTTGTCCTCGTCTTCCTTAAGCTGACGTATGCGTGTTTCCTCAGTTTTGGCATCCTCGATGAATGAGGCTGTAGCAGAGGAAAACTGTTTGCAGTCAATGTGATTGTAGGTGTTGACAATCCGGGGCAGGTCACGGTCGCGGTATATTGCTATCGCACGCTCGTCAATGGCGAAATAGCGTTTCATGGCTTCGCGGAAACTGTCATTGGTAAACGTGTTGCCGATGAATACTATCCCGTTAATGTCGTTGAGTGTCAGCCCGCAGTCTTTGATAAAACCGGTTATGGTGCGCGTTATGTTGTCAACGATGCCAGCTGTACGGTCATCGAGCTGTGACCTATTTATTGTTACTGCGTATGTATTGTTAGGCGCGTTGGCGAGTGTTATGTCAGGCAATGAGACTGGAATATGCGGGTTGTGTTCAGCGATGACACGTAGCCAGTCGTATGCAAAACGCTCCATGCGCATATATTCACGGGCATATTCCTCTGGCGTGGAGAGGAAGTGTGTGGCGCGGTTAATGTTTTCTACCACATATTCAGCCAAAGCACGCCGCCGCATATCGAGGCCGAACCCAGGGAGTGTGTCTTCGCGAGTGCGCAGATACAGATCGCTTGATGCAGGTTTCTCATAAATTGCGTAATGCAGGTTGTCGTTGGTAGCTACAAGCACAAGGTAATGCCCTGGCTTGGAGAATACGTTTTGCCGAGCTTCCTGTCTGCTGCACTCTTCGAGGGCAAGGTGCGATATGCGAGCAACGCTTTCTCTGACGGTGAATTTTGCGTCTTTCAGTTCGTCGAGGAATTTCAGGCGAGCCACCTGCGGCACATCAGTCGAGAACGAGACGTATGTATCGACTTTTCCTTCTTCCTCTGCTGCATTATGCAGGTCGTTGAATATTCCCGCTACTTGAAATATGTTTTGGATAACCTCTGGACGCTGGTCATAGCGGACAAAGGTTGCGTCGCCCTGCTCGATGAGGGTGAACACGTCGCCGATGTAGTGTGGCTTGCCGTCGCGGTAGGGCGCTTCGTTGTCCTTGCCGTAGACGATGCGGTTGTTGACGGTGTCCTCGTGGAAGAACAGCCAGATGCGGTCCTCGCCGTTGGGCAGCGACAATGGCAGCGCGTTGCCGTCAACATCGACGGCAACGGCTATAAACCATTTGTCTACATATAGCGATAGTGTCTTCATGCTGCTCTGCGGGTCAACGGAACACTTTCTTGACGAGGCTTTCCAGGAAGCACGCGCCCTCGGCGATGATGACAGGCTGGTGGTAGTGGAAGCCTTTGTCCTTGCCGCTCTGTTGGTTGCGTGTCGCCTTGCGGTATTCCGGGTCGGCGGTGCAGAACTGTGCGATGCGTGTGGGCAGGTCGTCGATGTCGTCGCACAGCGAGGATCCGGCATCGCGGTAAATATTGGTGCGCTGGCTCACGAAGTTGATGAACAGCTCCATGTACTGCCGGAAGTTGCATACATCCTTGAAGTCGAAGTTGCCCATGCTGTCGGCAAACTTGTCGCCGGTCAGCTCCTCGTCGGCGGCAACGGGTACTCTCTCGCCGTTCTGGAAGTAAGTCACGCCGGTTTCGCCGCAGATGTCGCTGTCGGCGGCGGTCTCGACTACTGCCAACTGTCTGGGGGCGCAAAGTCCCTGTGCCACCTCGGTCTTGCAGTCGCCCTCGATTTCGTCGCGGTATCGTGTCTTGAGGCTCTTCTCGGGGAGTATGAGCTTCAGGCCGGCGTTCAGGCAGTCGGAATAGAAGTCCTCTGCCGGGTGTGTGCCGGCAGCATGGCGCAGCCAGTGGAATATGCGTCCTCCCTTGCCGAAGGGCATGATTTCCACAGTCTCGATGTTGCCAAGGTTGTTGTCCTTGATGACTTTGCCGATGAGCATACCAGAGTAGAAGAGCAGCAGTCCGCTCACATACGCCGGTATCGTGAACACGACTTTGGCGTTTGAGGCGAGCGAGTCGTAGAACGTGTCGTAGTCGCCCTGTGTCTTCAGCTGGTCGAAGATGCTGTTGAGGAAGTAGGGGGCTTTCTCTGGATGTTCGAGCATATCGTGGATGTTCTCTACGTACACGTCGGTCTTGTGGCCCTCGTGGAAGGAGATGAGTGCTTCCTGAAACAGTCTCGATTTGGTCACGGCATCAAAGAACACGCCTGCGGCGAGCCTTACGGAACTTTCGCGCATCAGTGACGCGACATTGTTGTTGTCCTTGGCTATCAGCATGATGTCTGTCGTGCTGCCGCCTACGTCCAGCCCGAGGAACATGTTGCTGCTCGTCAGGCCGAAATCCTTTGACATGGCATAGCTGCACACTGCTTCCGCCTCCGTTGTCTTGTCGTGGGGAGTCACCGGCTTGGTTGTCCCGTAAGGAGTTATATTGCAGAGAGCCTCATAGATAAGTCCCAAGTCGTTGCGGTCAGAATCCAGCATCGAGCCGGGGAAGCTCCATACTATCTGTTTCGGGCTTATGCGTGAGGTATAAAGGAATGCGCACGCCTGCAGCCACACCGACTTGAGGAAAGCGCCTTTCTTCTTCTTGCCGTCGTCGCCGTCAAGCCATTTCATGTTGTAGTGCAGCACACCGGCCTGTGTGGTAATCTTGAATTTATCCATTTCACGCACCAGCACATTCGGCCGGTTTACTGGCACGCCGCCGGCTATCTCCTCGGTCTCGGTGTAGGTGATGTACCGGGAGTCATGCTCGTGCAGCCACGACTTTATCTGGCCGTTCTCAGAGGGGTAGTTGGTGAAGAACAGCAGCTCGTTGTTCTCGGCTATTGCCCTTGGGTTGTTGTTCTCACGCCCCACGAGGACAGCGCGGTAATTGCCGAACTCGACTGGCTTTGCGCCAGCGTCGCCAGCGTTGTAGAATACGCAGGTATTGTTGCTGCCGAAGTCGAAGCCAATGTCGGCGGACAGGTTTGCCGGGGTGTCCGTCAGGTCTTTGACTACATCCTTGCGCATCATCAGGAAGCCTGCGTTGCGCGGCTTGCCAGCCACGGAAACCGTTGACGTAAGTCCGCAGAAGGGCTTGTCAGCCTGTATGATGTCATATTTCGGCAGGTCGTCGCCCTGACCGGCAGGGTATTTCACGAGCTGGTGTATGCTTACCTGCCGTTTCTCTTCGGGTATCGGCTCGTATTTCGCTGTCAGGAACTTGCCGTCTATAGTCTTGAGTATCTCCTTGTTATAGCGGAATATCGGCTCAAAATGCTCTTGCGAGCCGTCGGAGAACTCGGAGAAGAGGTAATACCTGTTCCACTTGTCAGAGACGAAGTTCGGCCATGCTATCACACGCCCCTGGCTTTGCACCCAGTGGATGTTGTACTCGCGGTCGTTGAGGGTGACGCTTTCGCCGTCTATCTCCACGACGAGCGACACTGCCAGCATCCCGGCATCGGTGAGATGCGCCGTCAGCCGCGTGTTGCCGCCGTCGGTATAGCCGAGTATGCTGCCCAGATTGTTCTTGAAGATGTCGATGCCTATTTCTGACAACGGCACGCTGAAATAGCCGGTGTCGCCGGTCTTGATGTCGTTGACCTTGAGGAAGTAGACGGGGGCGTCAGCAAGTTTCGGCCGCTGTTCTTTCGGCTCTGCCCAGCCCATGACGTATGCGTCTGCGCTCAGCAGCTCCTGGATGTCGCCTATCGTTTCCGAATTGCCGTCATCGGTATAGCTGAATGTGAAGTCTTTCTTCAGGTATATGGGAACTTTGCTGTCGAAGAGGTCGGCAAACGGCTGGCGCAGCGACCCGTATTGCGCTACAGGACCTTTCTCGCGCAGGTTGTTGCCTTTTGCCTTTAGTTCCGTTTCCCATTTTTGGATCATGGCTTTGAACCCGCCGAGTTTAATTCCCGGCTTGTTGCCTCGCTGTGAGTTGATGTCTGCCTCAAACTGCTGGGCATGGCTTGCCAGGTTCTTGACGAACAGGTAGACTTTCTGTATCTGTTGCGGAATGAGGTAGCGCATTGGGTCTTCAAACTTGCCGTTGCGATACCATGGTATGTCAGAGGCTGTATTTCCGAGACCGGAATAGTCCACGCCGGTGAAAACGCCGGTGAAGGGAGAAGTGCCGCCGACGAGCTGGCTGCGGTAATATATAAGGTGCAGATACGGCTGCACACCGGGATTTTTCGCCAATGCCTTTTGGTCAGACCATACGTCGCGGTCGTCGAAGAGCATGCGCCCTAAGGCTGCGGCGATGTCATAGTCTCCTCCGAGTGTGTCCATGACCACTGGCTTTGAAAAGCTGATACGGTCAGGATACAGTGCCATTACCGCTAACAGTCCGCGCCATTCGCCATGGAGCATCTGGTACATCTTGGTCAACCCTTTCGCTTCGACGCTCGGGTCGGGCTTGTGTAGCGAATCAAGCGCGTATTTGAACAGCTTGGCACGAGCCCACGGTGTGGGGATGCCGGAGATTATAGCGTTGAGGGTGCGTGCATCAGCATCGTCGAGGATGTCGCCAGTCTGTATGCCGCGTATATATGTCGAGGCTTGGGTCATCTGTGACCAGCTGCCCTGCTCTGTGCCAGTTCCGAGTACTACCTCGCTATTTATCAGAAGTGCTTTTGACATAGCCGTATCAGTTGAATTGGAAAAGTTTCCCTAATGTGTCGTATGTGATTTTGTAGAACCGCTCACCGGGGTTGGTGATCCCTGTGGACTTGTCGCTGTTCAGAATTGAGAGGAACTGCTTTTTGAACTCATTGAACGGTGAACTGAACAAGCCGGTTGAGAATTTGTGGCTTTTGCCTACTGCGTCGTCGCCATAGATATCCTTGTTCCAAGCAAGTTTGTTCAGAGCTTTAAGTGTCCGTGGCTCAAACAGCTTGGCGTTGAGCATAAGGTTGCTGCCCCCTCCGGCGGAGCGGTGCAGCTGTTGCAGCCACCCCTCGTGGAGGTTGCCGGCTTCGTCTGCCCGGGTGAAGAACAGGCGGAAATAGTCCTTCAAGTATCTCACTTGGCTCGGGTCGATGTTTTCAAACCCTGGCATTTCCTGGTCCTTGCCACTGCGAGCAGATTCCACTATGTCGTCTTTGCCGTTGTTGAGTATTGCAAAAGCTACGAGGCAACCGAGCCGCTTTGCGAACTCCGTCTGGTCTGCCGTACCAACGAAATCCTGGTATTCCAATTTCCCCGACTCATTGACTGCGCGGAACAAGTATTCGGCTTTTGCCTCTGAAGTGCCTTTGATTGCAGCCAGTGCGGAGTCGTCCGTGTTGAGGAAGTCGCGTGCCGCACACGCCGCCATCAGTTCGATGTAGTGCGAATCGTTTTTTTGTGCAGCCCCGCCTGTTATAGTCTTGTCGGTTTTTGTCCCCTCTTGCGGATCCCAATCCAGTCCGCTTGTGCCGAGCATATAGAACCGCTGGTATGTCTGCTTGACAGACGTGTCGTCTGCGTAGAACATCATGGCGGCTTGTGAGTTGAGCGCGAACTTGTCGCTGGTGGCTATAACTTTCTCGTGGCTCACTTCTCCAGCATCGGGTATTTTGAAGTTGAAGTATGCTGTTAGCAGAGTTGCTCCGAAATATACGTTGTTCAGCACGTCTGAACTGCCGCCGCTTTTGATTGCAGCTGCGCGTGTCAACGCTCTCGGGATTACCGGTATCGAGGATGCTCCGGTGCCTCCGAATACCGACCCCAGAATGAAAACCTTTGCTGTTCCTGCGGCTGTCGCGGCAATTATCGCACTTACGTACTCCTTCAGGTCGTTGCTCTCCGAGGTCTGGGCAGCTTCGATTATTGACTGGTACATCATCATTGAGCCGAGGTGTGTCTGTGCACGGTAGCCGTGCAGCAGGTTGAACTCCTCGACATTGCGGTCCAACACCAGGTCGGCGAGGTCGGTCTCCTCGCGGTGGTTATATTGGGTGTCTCCGTAGTTGAACACATCTTTGAATGAGCTTTTCTGCTCATAGTCCGGAGAGAACTCATAGTACTTTATGTTGGCGGAGAAGAACGTGTCCTTGTGGGTGGTGCGTTGCTCCTTGTTCAGTCCTTTGGCGTTCAGGTATGCCTCTTTGACCTCTTTGAGTCGCGCGAAGTTGCCGTTGTTCTTGTCGGTGTCGAGAGCGAGCAGGTGTATCTCTGTGTCGTCAAACATGCCCATGGCACACAGGTGGATGAGGCTCTCGATGCAGCGCATGCCAGTGCCGCCGATGCCGAGTACGAAAAATTGATTTGCCATAGTCGTCAGTCTTTTTTCTTGCCGAGTATTGACCCGAATTTAGTGTTGCGGAACGCGAACATCAGTACAACGCCAATAACAGCATACAGCGCGATGCCCGTCAGCAGTACATACAGGTTGGTATGCTGGTACATGCTGCTGAAGCCCGGGTTTTGGATTCGAGGGGCAACAGAGAATGTGTGGTACAGCCAGCCGCAGCAGGGGAGTGCCAGCCCGATGACGATGAACCAGATGCGGCGTTTGATGTAGCAGCGGCGGTTGCTCTGCCATGGAATGAGAAATGCAATTAGGACTGCGATGCCGAGTGCGATGCCGGCTAATATCAGCCCGTATACCCATGCGTCCGCCTGTGCTTGGTGGAGCTGTTGAAGTGTTCTTATTACGGTATTCATGTCGTTGAATGTATGTTAGTTGCTGTATTTGTTGGTCTTTATATATATGGTGTATAGGACTTTCCCTTTCAGACGGTCGGTGAGTTCCGGGTCGAACACGCAGTTCTTCAAGCTCTCTGAAATCGAGATGTTGGTCTGGCCTTGGTTGACCACCGAGTCGAAATTGAACATGCTGATGCTGTTGCCAAGGATGTTCTCGAGGTCGGTAATCACGATTTCGAGTTTGATGTAGTTGAATGGGTCGCTGGTCAGTTCCGCGTCAGGAGCGAAGTTGTTCACATCAAAGTACAGGTCAACGTTGCTGTGCTTGTTGAACTCGTTTGCGTCAAACACGATGAAGTTGTTGAGTGGCACTTCATTTTCCGGCTTTAATGCCTTGACTTTCTCTTTGGCCTCCAGTCTGTTGTACAGGTCGGTATAGTCTGTGTTGATGACGGTAGCCCGCACGCCGATGTTCTTGATGCGGTAGCAGCCGAAGGCGTTGCGGTTGATGTGCAGCCCTCCGATTACCTTCTTGCCGTTAGGCATCGGTTCTCCGGTTATCGAGTCCGGTGCGTTTATGACGAGGTTGTATATGTCTTTCCAGTCGATTTGCCAGTCTTGCACTTCGTAATCGCCGTAGCCGGTGACTTCAGCTGCCAGCTCTTCGGCCGGGGTGGAGTGCTTTGTGAAGTTGCCCTTTTCATCTACTGGTACGGTCCAGATGTAGTTGCCGCTCAGGTGGGACTCGTCTACCTGCTGGAACTGCTTGAGGTCTACTACTTCGCGTATGCGGTCATAGATGTTGCCGGTCATGCGGTCGTCGGTGAATATGATGTAGAATCGCTTCTTGTTGAACGTATTCCCCTTGTACAGCTCTTGGTATGGCTCTGCGAGGATGTGTATGTCATGCCCCTTGAGAAGCCATGCCTTGAATGCCTCGTGCATATACGGGTTGTTCGGGTTGTTGGATGTGGCAGTCTGCGTGAACAGCTCACCGTCGGTGAGCATCACCGATTCGCTGTCGCGCTCTGCCATTTTCTCAATAGCACTGTCAAGTGCGGCATAGTTTGTTTCCACCACACTGTTGAGCATCGAGTATACGTCGCCGCTTTCCTTGGTTATAGTGTCTCCCTTGATTGACCAGTACTCCCGGGTTGCGGCGGTCAGCGGCGACACCATTTTCTGGTAGAACGGTGAGTCCATTCCCCTTGCAATGCAAGTGGAGTAGTCCACAAACAGAGCCATATCATTCTCCTTCAGGTTGTTGGCATCAGCTGCTGTGGTGAGTTTGTGGTACTCTTCCAAATACTTCGTGTCTGGAGCCGTTGGGTCTCCTTTTGGAGGCCAAATCACGATTGCCACGACAATCAGTGCGACTGCCGCAGCTCCAATAGATGGATGCTATTTTCGCTGTACTGTTCATCGGTCTGTTATAGTTTGGTGAGCCGTTGAATTGGTGTTTGGTTTTGTCAGACACAAAGTTATAAATAAATTCTGAAATACGAAAAATTTCAGCAGTAAAATCTGCTGATTTTTTCTCGCGGCTCTTGCCCACAGCTGGTGTCGGTGGCGGATGCGTGTGTCTTGCAGTGCATTGCGTTGCCGCTTGGCGAGTGATGAGCGGCTTGGCGGCACGGAGTTTATTGCACGAGAAAAATCTCAGTTTTGCAATCCTGTATCACTAAATGCAACACCTTGCGGCTAATTTTGCGCCATGTTGCGTCGCAGAACGATATATGGATTGCTGGCGGCGGCTATTGCAAGCTGCACGCCGCAGTCCCATAAACCACCGGCTTCTTTTATGTCACTGTCGCGCTGCCGTGCCGATTTTTACTTGCGCGGCAGCGCGAAAATTTGTAACTTTGACCCGTAAACCAACAAATCATTCATATATAAATTCAAACAACCAAAACCATGACGCAGGCAGAGAAGTATTTGTGGCTCATCAATACCATTAAGAACGCGGGTAGCATTACGCTTGCCGAAATTTCGGAGCGTTGGAAGGACAATGATGAGCTAAGCCGGGGCAAACCGCTGTCGCACTGCACATTTCACCGTTGGCGCAGCAGCATACTGATAGCATACGGCATAGATATATGTTGCAGTAAGCAAGGCGACTACAAGTATTACATAGCCAATCCTGACGTGCTGAAGCAGGACAAGCTGAAAAAATGGATGGTAGATTCCATGGCCATCGGCGATATTATCTCGGGCAACAGGTCGATTGATGACCGCATATTGGTCGAGGATATACCCTCTGGCCTCGTGTTTCTCTCACCGCTGCTCGCAGCGATGCGTGAGAATCGTGTCATACGCATGACTTACCGCTCATTCGGAGAAAAGGAGCATACATACGACATTGAGCCTTATTGCGTCAAGCTGCACAAAAACCGCTGGTATCTGCTTGGCCGGGGTGAGGACGAAATGCTCCGCGTCTACGGGCTGGACCGCATCATCAAGATGGAGTCGATAGGATGCACATTCCGATACCCGGAGGACTTTGATGCTGACGAATTTTTCTCGCGCTTTTTTGGCGTGGTCGTCGGCATGGGGGACAAGCCGTGCAATATCACAATCCGGGCATACGGCCGCCATATACATTATATGAGGTCGCTGCCGATACACCGCTCACAGCGCGAAGTCAAGTCGGACGGCGAGAATTATGCTGACTTCTGTGTATATGTCGCCCCGTCATACGACTTAATTCATCACATCCTAGGCATGGGCGATATGGCGGAGGTGATTTCGCCGGAAAGCGTCCGCAGCCTGGTGGCGGAGCAGGCACGCGCTGCCGCACGGATGTATGAGGACTGCAAGTAAGATGTCGGCCAATGTTTAACAGTCACCTCTCAACTTTGACACGTCCCCCGGCGTTGTACTTGAAAGCAACACATATTATAACGTTTAGCTCTCCGATAAAATGACTGGCAATAGCTCATTCAAGAAACGATTGCTCGGACTTCAGAACAACCTCCTGAATTTCGCATACCAGCTTACGACAAGCCGTGACGCTGCCAAAGACCTTGTGCAGGACACAACGCTCAAAGTACTCGACAACGAGGAAAAGTATGTGGACAACATCAACTTTAAGGGCTGGGTGTTCACGATTATGCGCAACATTTTCATCAACAATTACCGCAGGCAGGTGCGCAGCGCGACGGTTATCGACACGACAGAAGACCTGTACCACCTTAACCTGTCGCAAGAGTCTGGACTCGAGACCCCGGAGGGTTCTGTCGCGGCAAAGGAAATCTCCGCTGCAATAGACAGTTTCGCCGATGAGTACAAAATCCCCTTTACTATGTATATAGCCGGATACAAGTACGCCGAAATCGCCGAAACGATGCAGCTGCCCCTCGGCACTATCAAAAGCCGGATATATTTTGCCCGCAAACGTCTGCAGGTGCTGCTCAAGGATTACAAGTAGAGTCCTGTCGTAATTTATCTCCCTAGTTTTGTCCCGTGGCGGCTCGTTATGGGCGTTTTTCTTCGAGTTTTGTCCGGATTTCAGGTCGTGGCTTCGGGTAATTTTGGCATCCAGAAGTTTTCCGCACATTTTCACACGAACTTTAACACACTTGTAAGCGG
>URTA01000062.1 GCA_900550645.1 uncultured Porphyromonadaceae bacterium | reverse complement strand
GGGTGCGAGTCACTGGCGAGCGTCAAAATTCCGCAAGGCGTAACTCGGATAGATTTTAGTACGTTCTGCAATTGTCGTTCGTTGGAGAGCATCAGGATTCCCGACAGCGTGACACGCATCGACTATGAGGCTTTTGATGGTTGTTCATCATTGGCAAACATCAAGATCCCCGACAGTGTTACGAGTATCGGTGTCAGAGCATTCGAACATTGTGGCTCACTGACAAAAATAAAGATACCCGACAGTGTAATGTCAATCGACTACGAGACCTTTAAGAACTGCAAATCGTTGGCAAACATCACGATTCCAGACAGTGTGTCGAGTATCGACAATCGCGCATTTTATGGGTGCGAGTCACTGGCGAGCGTCAAAATTCCGCAAGGCGTAACTCGGATAGATTATAGTGCGTTCCACGATTGTCGTTCGTTGGAGAGCATCAATATCCCTAACAGCGTGATACGCATCGGCGATGATGCTTTTGATGGTTGCTCATCATTGGCAAACATCACGATCCCCGACAGCGTTACGAGTATCGGTGTCAGAGCATTCGAAAAATGTGGCTCACTGACAAAAATAGAGATACCCGGCAGTGTAACGTCAATAGGCGACAAAGCCTTTAAGAGCTGCAAATCGTTGAAAAACATCATAATGCGTGATGGTGTGACGAGTATCGGAGTTCATGCTTTCGCCTCCTGCGTATCATTAGTCAGCATAACTCTTTCCAGTTGCCTGAAACATATCGGGGATGGAGCATTCGAGAAATGTGGCTCACTGACAAAAATAAAGATACCCGGCAGTGTAACGTCAATAGGCGACAAAGCCTTTAAGAGCTGTAAATCATTGAAAAACATCATAATGCGTGATGGTGTGACGAGTATCGGAGAGACAGCATTTAGGGGTTGTGACTCACTGACCAGCATTGAGCTCCCCGACAGTATAACGTCTATAGGTGACGGAGCCTTTGTGCGATGCAAATCGTTGAAAAACATCACTTTGCCTAATGGTGTAGCAAGAATTGGTTCTGGAACCTTTGCTGTATGTTGTTCGTTGAAGGGCATCACGATTCCCGATGGTGTTACAAGCATTGGTGACAATGCGTTTAAGTCATGTTCATCATTGGCAAACATCGTGATCCCAAGCAGTGTGACGAGTATCGGCAAAGGCGCATTTTACGAGTGCAAGTCGCTGAATAAGGAGGTAAGAGACGAAATTGCAAAGCGTTTTGGCTCTGATGTCTTTAAAAGCATAATGTAAGTCTGCCGCAAAGCCATGCGTGGGTGTGTCAAAATGCGCAGACCACGTATGATTGTGCGGTCAAGGTAGGGACATGGCGTGCCGTGTCCGCAATCAAGTCGTTGCATATCAGTTGATTGTGTTTGTTGCTGAGTTCGGCAAATTATATCAGGGAGATATTTGGAAAATTGTTTCATGTAAAGAATAGAGCAAATGAGAACTCTTATCATAGACCAAAAGAAAGAGGAGGTCATAGTCGATGAATTTGGCGTTGAATACAGTGTTGACGGCACGCGAGTAATCAAAGCACCAGATGAGTTGTCTGGCCATTACAAAATAAAGCTAGGAACAAAGGTTATTTGCAACGATGCGTTCTCGTGGTGCAAGTCGCTTTTGAGCATCACGATTCCCGCCTCTGTTGAGGAAGTTCGCGGAAATCCGTTTATTGGCTGTGCAGCTGAGTTGATAAACGAGTCCCCATATTTCACATACGAGGATTTTGTATTGTTCAGCAAGGCAAAGGACAAGATAATTGCGTTCTGGAAGGACACAACTTCATATACTATTCCCGACACTGTGACGAGTATCGGCGAAGGTGCATTTTGCCTATGTTCACTGGAGAGCATCACAATACCGAACAGTGTGAAGAGTATCGGCGACAGGGCTTTTGAAGGGGCGCGATGTGAAAGCATTGTTATCCCAGACAGCGTGACATGTATTGGCAGAGAGGCTTTCCGTGGATGTGATTTGCTGGAAAGCATCAGAATCCCGAGCGGTGTGACGACCATTGGCTATGCCACTTTTGAGGATTGCCGGTCGCTGAAAAGCGTTGAGCTTCCCAACGGCTTGGTCCGCATCGGCATTGAGGCGTTCCGCGAGTGCAAATCGTTGACAAGCATCAAATTCCCCGACAGCCTGACTATTATAGGCAGCTTTGCATTTTGGGGTTGTGATTCACTGGCAAGCATTGAGATACCAAACAGTGTGACAAGCATTTGCAGGAGAGCTTTTTCTTTTTGTGATTCATTGGTGAGAGTATCAATTCCAGAAGGCATTAAAAGTATCAACGAAGGTGTTTTTAATAACTGCCCCTCATTGGAGAGCATCAAAATCCCTGACAGCGTTGTGAGCATCGGCGATGAGGCATTTGGGTATTGTTCATCTTTGGCGGCTATAACACTCCCCGACAGTATTGAGAGCATAGGCAATGGGGCATTTTGTGGGTGTTCATCTTTGGCGGCTATAACACTCCCCGACAGTATTGAGAGCATCGGCGATGAGGCATTTTCGAGTTGTTCGTCGCTTGCGAGCATCACACTCCCCAACAGGGTGGAGAGGATCGGCAGCTGCGTCTTTGAGAAATGTGATGCACTGGCAAGCATTACAATCCCGGCTTCTGTAAAGGAATTGACAGGTGGCACGTTTTATGGCTGGAACGGGAAATTGACAAACGAGTCTCCATATTTCATATACGAGGACGACGTTATATTCAGCAAGGCCAAAGACCGAATAATCGCGTTCATGCGGCAGGATGCGACATCGTACATAATCCCTGACAGTGTAACGAGCATTGGCGACCGTGCGTTCCTGAATTGCAAATCGCTGGAGAGCATCACGCTCCCAGACGGCGTGACAAGCATCGGCGACAAGGCGTTTGAGTCATGTTCGTCATTGGCAAGAGTCACGATTCCAGATGGTGTGTCGAGTATCGGCAAAGGCGCATTTTACGGATGCGAGTCACTGGTGAGCGTCAAAATTCCGCATGGCGTAACCCAGATAGGGGAAAGGGCGTTCTGTCATTGCAAATCGCTGGAGAGCATCTCAATCCCTGATGGCGTTACGAGTATCGGCGAAGATGCTTTTGGCAACTGTGAATCATTGGTGGATATTGCAATTCCCGATGGCGTTACGAGTATCGGCGAATGTGCTTTCTGCGACTGTCGTTCAATAGAGGCTATCTCAATACCGCGTGGCGTTACAACCATTGGCTACAAGACGTTTTATGGCTGTAAGTCGTTGACAAAGGTTGATATTCCAAACGGTGTGACGCACATTGGCGATTGGGCATTCCAGCATTGTGAGGCTCTGACCAGCATTGAGATCCCTGACAGCGTAACATCTATAGGCGATGAGGCTTTTATGAGATGCAACTCGTTGAAAAACATCATAATGCGTGGTGGTGTGACGGATATAGGAAATCATGCTTTCACGTTCTGTTTATCGTTAGTCAGCATCACCCTCTCCAGTTGTCTGCGACGTATCGGGGACGGAGCATTCTGGTTTTGCAAATCATTGGAGAGCATCATAATTCCAGACAGCGTTACGACTTTAGGAAATGGCGCGTTCAGTACTTGTAGATCGTTGAAAAGCATCACCTTGCCTAAAGGTATAACAAGAATTGGTTGTGGAACCTTTGTTGAATGTTGTTCGTTGGCGAGCATCAAGATCCCCGCAAATGTCAAGTACGTCGAAGGTCAATCTTTTCTGTGGTGCAGTTCGCTTAAAAAGGGCGTAAGAGACGAAATAGCAAAGCGTTTCGGTCCTGCTGTCTTTGAAATAACAGACTGATAGCCAGTGTAATGTGAGTCAGTAGCAATAAAGCAAGCGAGGGCGCATCGGTTGAGATGCGTCCTCGTGATGTTTCGTGGGGATTAGGGGAAGGGCGATCAGCCGCAGTGCCAGAAGCGGCGGACGAGCTTCATCATCTCCTCGTCGTTGCCGCTTACGCGGTCGCGCAGGTCGCTGTCGTTGTATGCCGTCAGCTTGCTGATGATGCCGTCAATCATCTGGGGCGAGAATACGCCTTCCTTCTCAAATACGTCGCGGTGTGCGGCCAGTGCCTTGGCAGATGCCACGCAGCTGTCGGGCAGCGACTTGAGCTGCTCGAGCTTGGCCTTGTTCTCGTCGCTGTGGATGTTGACGCTTACGTACATCTCTTCGGCGCGTTTGAGCGCGTTAGGATCTTCCATGCCGAGGCGTGCGCCTACCGCCATTGCTGCGATGAGCTGGTATACGTCGGCAGAGCCGTCACCGCTGCGCAGCTCTACTGTCTGCTTCTCGGGTGCGATGCCGCCGTGGTCTTTTTCGAGGGGGTTGACCTGTGAACACATGTCTTTCTCGCCTGTCCAGCCGAGGGGCACACGCACGAGCACGGAGCGGTTGCGGTCGCCCCAGCAGATAGATGTGGGAGCTTCCTGGTGCGGCACGAGGCGGAAGTAGCTCGTGGGCACCTTGTTGCCCATAGCTGTGATAGCGTCGGAATACTCGAGTATGCCGGCGATTACGCGGCGGGCGATGTCGCTGAGCTTGCCGTTTTTGGTCATCATGTTGTGTCCGTCCTTCATCACCTTGAAGTGGATGTGCAGACCGCTTCCGGCTTTTCCAGCTGTGATTTTCGGGGCGAAAGTCACGTCATAGCCCATGCGTGCGCCCTGTGTGCGGATTATCCATTTGGCTATCATCAGGTTGTCAGCAGCCTGGCGTGCCGGTATGGGAAGGAACTCGATCTCGTTCTGCTCGTAGATCTTGCCGTCGTGGGTGAAGTTGCCCACCTCGTTGTGTCCGTACTTGATCTGGCCGCCGGCGTGTGCGATGAGGTCCATGCAGGTGGTGCGGAACTCGTTGAACTTGGCGAATGGCGACGATTCGTGGTATCCTTTCTGGTCAGAGGCGGGGAATAGGCCGGTGTCCTCTGAAATGACATAGTATTCCAGCTCACCCATTGCATAGAACTCCATGCCGGTGGAACGGCGGAACGCCTCGCAGGCCTTCTGCAGCGTGTATTCGGGTGAAGACTCGAGCTGGTTGCCCTCCTTGTCAAAGAATGAGGCGAGCATGGTCAGCGTGGGGATTTCAGCAAACGGGTCAACGAATGCAGTGCAGTAGCGGGGTATGACATAGAGGTCGCTGTTGCCGGCCTCGATGAATGGGAACAGGCTCGAGCCGTCAACGCGCTCACCGTAGGTGAGGATTGAGTCGAGGTATTCCTCGGAGTTGATGACGAAATTAAGGGTTTTCAGACGGTTGTCGTCTGCCGGATACATGAAATTGACCATACGGATGTCATTCTCCTTGACAAAGCGAATGATGTCGCTTTTGCGGAACTGATCCGGGGTCTTTCCCAAGAACTTAACCAAGCTGTTACGGCAAAGTTTTACATCTTCCATGGTAATGATATTTATTGATTTAGGTTTATGCAGCCGCACGCTGGTGGCTGGACGGCAAAAGTAGTTCAAAAATCTGACATGGCAAAATAAAATCGGGACAACAATCCGCATTTTGGCATGCGCGAGCCGTATCAGCGAGTTTTTCAGCGGTTTCTGCGCGTCAAAGTGCAATTTCCGTCGCCCCGGCAGCGGAAATGTCGCCGTTTATGTGTATCTTTGTGCAGCCTCGCCGGCCAGCCGAATGACCGGACGCGGCGACTAACAGCATACGAATATGGCAAAGAAGAAATCAAAGAAGAAGGCGCAGCCGCAGGTTTCCCCGTCGCCGGCGCGGTTCATGCGCGAGAAGGCACGCAAGCTGCCGCTGGGCAAGTGTTATGTCAATTCTGATTGGCGGGAAGCCGGGATGGCGGATGTCGCCGTGACCCGTGTCCGTCCGAGCGGCAACATTGTCATGGGCCTGTTCTTGGTAGACACGTTCTGCCTCGGAGTGAAGGCTGCGCTTTACCGTACCAACATGACGGACTATGAGTTTGACGATTTCTTACAGCAATACGGTTCCCGGTTTGACATCGAAGAAATAAGCTACGAAGAGGCACACAACATCATCTACGGCGCAATCAGTTTCGCTGAGGAGGCCGGCATTGAGCCTTGCAAGGATTTTGACACCGCAAGCTATATCCTCGAGGAGGACACGGAGGACGTTCCGCTGATAGAGTACGAGTTCGGCAGGGACGGCAAGCATTTCCTCATCGTCGGCCCGAACGGCATTGAGAGGATGTATATCCCGATGCTGCAGGAGCGGCTCGGCGACAACTTCGATTTCCTGTTCGAGTTTGACCCGGACGACGAGTATGATGACGAGTATGACGACGATGATTATGGAAACAATTCTTCAGAGGAGGAATACACATACCAGTACCCTGAATATCCGCAGACGCTGGAGGTGAAGCACAAGTTCATAGCAGACGAATTGTTCAGCGAGAATAACATGGCGGTGCTGCCGCGTGAGGAGATGGAGCGCATACTCGCATTGCCGCATGACGAGGTGGCTGAAGACCTGCGCCGCATCGTCATGTATGAAATAGGACGGACATACCGCGACATCAACGCCGACAAGCTGGTCGAGTCTGAAAATGACTCAATACTGCACTCCTTGCTGCTGTTTATGGCGTTGGGAACACCGGCTGGCATAGAGCCGATCCTCGAGATAATGCGCCAGTCAGAAGCGTTCATGGACGTTCAGCTGGGAGATGTGCTGACCCCGATGATTGTCCACCAGGCATTGTATGCGTGCGGCAAGGACAATGTTGATGCCATAGAGGCATACCTCTATGAGCCGGGACTGTGGTGGTTCTTCCGATATGAGGCTGTTGTCGCTCTTGATATGATAGCGTACAATGAGCCGTCGCGCCGTGAAGAGATCCTCGAAGTGTTCCGCCGTCTGCTCAACATGATGACCGAGAACCTTCCCGCAATGCGCTGCTGTGACGGAACGTACGCCGGACTGGTTGTGAGTGCGCTTATTGATATAAACGCCGTTGAGCTGCTGCCTGAAATCAAGGCGATGTTTGACACCGGGTGTGTAAACCCGATGATAGTAGGAGATTACATACACGTGAAACAGCACATTGGAGACCGTGACAAAGATGGTGTCCCAATCGGGTTGAAGCCGATTGACATTTTCATGGCGTATGAAGAGATGGATCGGATGCGCCGCAGCTGGCGCGAACAGCAGTCACAGTACTAACCCCGCCTCGCACCGACATTCTCTGAAAGGCGTAAGCACAATTATTTGATTTGCAATGACTTGGTTGCGGATACGGCACGCCGTGTCCGCAACCAGTCGGTGTTATTTATTGTCGATGGTATTATCTGCGGTTGTGTTGGAATTGCATTGCAAAAACTCCAAATAGGAATCTGGATATGATAATGGAATGTATTCGTATTTGAAAGGCAATGCCATGTTGTCTATTTCATCAGATGTCTTTGATAGCAATTCGTGTTTTAGTGCATATAAGTAGGCGTGTTTGAGGTAGTATGCGAATATGTAAGGAAGAGGCCATCCCTTTAGCCTGGCTGAGTACCATTCGAGCAAGTCGAGATCGCCTTTTGATGAATTGCACGATTGACATGACAAGACGACATTGTCAATTGTGTCTGTTCCATTCTTGCTTCGAGGGAAAATGTGGTCAACGGTAAGTTTACCTTCTGAAGAACCACAATAGAAGCAGCATTGACCCGCTTCCATTTTCCATACATTGTTTATGTACAGATCATGGATTTTTCGTGAACCATCCCGAAGTCTCTTGAAATTATACGCACTCATCATATAACAGGAGCGGTCAAATTTCGTCTTCCCATTTTTCAGTGCAAACATCAACATTTGCAGGTTGGCGTATGCATAGAAAATGAAATCACCAAACGTGTTCAGTACGGGTGTTGAATTGCCTTGATGCCTGGAATGAAACATGGCCTAATATACAAGTCTGCCTCTTATCCTTTCTGTGGCTGGGTCATTCGAGGTAGCGGCTGCGGAGGCCGTCGTATGCGTCGATGCGTCGGTCACGCAGGAACGGCCACCAGCGGCGCACGTTCTCTGTGCGCTCGGTGTCGATGTCTACGATGGTCTGGCAGCTTTGCGTCTCGGGCGCCATGAAGAGCAGCTCTCCTTGCGGCCCGGCGACAAAGCTCGAGCCCCAGAAGTCGATGCCTGACGTGGCTTGCGACTTGTCCTCCTCAAAGCCGACACGGTTGACCGACACCACCGGCAGTCCGTTTGCCACGGCGTGTCCGCGCTGCACCGTTATCCATGCTTCGCGCTGGCGTGCCTTCTCGTCGGCGGGGTCATCGGGATTCCAGCCGATAGCGGTGGGGTAGATGAGCATTTCCGCGCCGCGCATTGCCATGAGCCGCGCTGCCTCGGGATACCACTGGTCCCAGCATACCAGCACGCCGAGCCGTCCGAGTGACGTGTCTATGGGGTTGAAGCCCAAGTCGCCGGGGGTGAAATAGAACTTCTCGTAGAATCCGGGGTCGTCGGGGATGTGCATTTTGCGGTATGTGCCGGCGATGCTGCCGTCGCTGTCAAACACCACGGCGGTGTTGTGGTACAGCCCCGGGGCGCGACGCTCGAACGCGCTTGCCACAAGCACTACGGAGTTGTCGGCGGCAGCCGCGCCGTAGATGTCGGTAAACTCGCCGGGGAGCTGTGTGGCGAGGTCGAAGTTGTCAACGTCCTCTGTCTGGCAGAAGTAGAGGGAGTCGTGCAGCTCGGACAGCACCACGAGGTCTGCGCCGTCGCTGGCGAGGTTTTCTATCGCGGTGACGTTGGCTGCGCGGTTCAGGTCAACATCCTCGTTGAAAGTGCGTTGCACTATTCCGGTACGTATGATTTTGCTGTCGGTCATATCTTGTCGTAATTGAAAATGCCGTCGGGTATCTGCATCGTTGCGCAGTGCAGCGAGCCGTGCTGGCGTATCAGCTGTAGGCAGTCCACGGGGACTATGTTGTGCTGCGGGAAGGCGATACGGACGGTCTGGCACGCGAGCGTGTCGTTCATCGGGTCGTCGTATGTGGGGACAAACACGTTGCGCGGCGTGACCAGGTAGTTTGAGTATGTCGCGGGCAGCCGCGAGCCGTCCTCGGGGTCGTAAGCGGCGCGGGGCAGCGGCAGCTCCACGAGGTTGTACGGCCGTCCGTCAGGGGTGCGGAACATCGACAGCTGCGCATGCATCTTGAGCAGCTCCTCGAAATGCTGGTCGTCGAGGTCGCGGCAGCCGGTGAAGAGGATAACGTCGTCGGGGCAGAGGCGTGCCAGGGTGTCGATGTGCGAGTCGGTGTCGTCGCCGTCGAGTGCGCCGTAGTCGAGCCACAATACGTGGTCAGCGCCGAGGCGCGAGGCGAGTACTTCGTTCAGCTCCTGCCGTGTCTTGCCGCCGTTCCTGTTAGGGGAGCAGAGGCATCGCGCGGTGGTGAGGACAGTGCCGTGTCCGTCAGACTCGACAGAGCCGCCCTCGAGCGTGAAGTCACGCTCATTGCGGTATATGCCGCTGCCGATTATGCCGCGCTCGTGCAGGAGCAGGTTGACGAGGTTGTCGCGGTCAGATGCGAATTTCAGCCCCCAGCCGTTGAAGCCGAAGTCGAGGGCGCGTAGCCGTCCGTCCTTGACCACAGTCAGTGGGCCGTAGTCGCGTGTCCAGGTGTCATTGTATTCGCATTGCACCAGCGCGAGGGCGTTGCTGTCGATGTCAGCGAGCAGCGCTGCCGCGTCCTCGGTGTCGTCGCACAGCAGCACTACGTGTTCGCCGGCCGTGGTGAGCGCAGCAATGATGTCGTGGTACTGGCGTCGTATGTCGTCCAGCATGTATGCCCAGTCCGTGCCGGCGTGCGGCAATGCCATCAGCACTGAGCGGCAATCCTCCCATTCGGGTATGAACCGTATGTCCGTCATCAGATGGCTTTGAAAGACATGTCGAGACCCTTGACGCTGTGTGTCAGTGCGCCTACGGAGATGAAATCGACGCCTGCCTCGCCGTATGCACGCAGGTTGCTGAGGGTGATGCCGCCCGAGGACTCGGTCTCGGTGCGTCCGCCGACGAGCTTGACGGCCTCGGCTGTCAGCTGCGGCGTGAAGTTGTCAAACATGATGCGGTCCACGCCGCCTACGGCGAGGATGCGGCGTATGTCGTCCAGCGAGCGGGCTTCGACCTCGATTTTGAGGTTCTTGCCGTTTTTGCGGCAGTACTCGTGTGCACGGTTGATTGCGTTTTCGATGCCGCCGGCGAAATCGATGTGGTTGTCCTTGATGAGTATCATGTCAAACAGCCCGATGCGGTGGTTCATGCCCCCGCCGATGCGTACAGCGTCTTTCTCGAGCATACGCATCCCCGGGGTGGTCTTGCGTGTGTCGAGTACGCGGGTCTTGAGGCCTGCGAGTTCCTGCTGATAGCGGTGGGTCATGGTGGCGACTCCGCTCATGCGCTGCATTATGTTGAGCATGGTGCGTTCAGCCACGAGCAGCGAACGCACCGGGCCGGCGGCAATGAGCGCCACGTCGCCAGGCTTCACATGGTCGCCGTCGTGCATCATCACTTCGACTGTTATCGAGGGGTCAACACGGTGCAGCACCTTGACAGCTACGTCGATGCCGGCTATGATGCCCTCTTCTTTGACCAGGAGGCGCGAGCGTCCCATGGCATCTGCCGGGATGGTTGAGAGGGTAGTATGGTCGCCGTCGCCCACGTCCTCGGCAAAGGCGAGGTCGAGCAGGTCGTCTATCAGTTCTTCCTTGCTTTTCATATTCGGAGTGTATGTGTTTTCCGCCTTGCCGGCATCTGTGTCTGCTGTTTTGCGGACGCAGACGGCCATTAAGACAGCATTAATTGCTAACTTTGTGCGAAGATACGCATTTTTATGGAAATAGCATTGCTGACAGTAGGTAAAACTTCTGTAAAATACGTCCAGGAGGGAGTGGACGACTATCTTAAGCGTCTGAAACACTACATCGGTTTTACGATGACGTGTATACCAGACCTGAAGAAGCGTGGCAAACTCACGCCGGAGCGTCAGAAATCGGAGGAGGGGGAGCGCATACTCGCGATATTGCAGCCCTCTGACTATGTCATGCTGCTTGACGAGCGAGGATTCGAGTGCGGGTCGGAGGGCTTCGCCGAATTGTTGCAGAAACAGATGTCGTCAGGGCTGAAACGGCTCGTGTTCGTCATCGGCGGCCCTTACGGTTTCTCTGACGAGGTGTATGCGCGTGCAGACCGCAAGATGTCGCTCTCGCAGATGACGTTTTCACACGAGTTGATACGTCTGCTGTTTGTCGAGCAGGTTTACCGCGCCATGACTATCCTCGCCGGTGAGCCGTATCACCACCGCTGAATCCCCACGCTTTCACTCGACTATGTTGTCATCGTGCGTTGTGTCCTGCGGATGGTTTGCTGATTTGCGGCGGCGGAACAGGTGGCGTATGCCCCGGAATGCTGACGAGAATGCTTTGGGCATGAATGACATCACCGTAAGCACTGCAAGCACAAGCATATAGACTGCCGTCACACGCTTTGCCATAGGCTCGCAGTCGCGGTACATCGACATCGCATCTGGCATTTCGCCGGCATCCATGAAGTCATCGCCCCGCAGTGCGCCGAGTGTGCTTTTCCAGACTATCTTGCCGTCTGTCAGGTATATGACCGCCGGGTTTCCGCGCACGGCCTCCTTGATTGACGTGTCCTCGGCAGAATAGATAGGGTAGTCAGCCATTGACAGGTCCTGCCACTCCTCAATTTCCTTTTCCGAAGCTGCCACGACAGCATAGAAGTCTGTGGCGTGTTCGTCTGCCCATTGCTTGAGGGAATTGATTTTCCACGTTGAGGCTATGCTGACATTTTCGAGCGTAGGCATCATCAGCACAAACAGGGTTTCCCCCTTGCGCGGCATCACCTCTTCGGTAACATCCTCCTCGCCGTCCGTAGACCAGATGCGCAGGTCGCGTTGCGGGCCGGCAGCTTTGGCAGGTTTTGCCGGCAGCTGGCGGCGTTCCACGAATTGCCAGCCGTCGCTCTCGTCGGGCAGCGAGTCTGTTTCGGCAAATTCCTTCTGCTCGCCGTCCTTCTCATAGATGAATACGAAATGCTCGGTCTCGCTCTCCGCGTCGGCAGTGATGAGCGGCCCGCCGACTTTGTAGTCGCGGAAATCGACGAGCGGCTGCACGGTGTAGCCCGTCAGCCCGATTATCATCGCGTATATGCCGGTAGCGACAAATGAGACCCATTGCAACGCCGGGGTTATGACCCAATGCACGCGCCGGTTGTATATCAGCAGCCATACGGCAGCGATGGTTATAACGACATTTTTCCAGAAGGTCGCCCAGTTGGAGATGACCCACGCATCGCCGAAGCATCCGCAGTCCGCCACCGGGTCGGCTATGGCAATCCACAGCGTGAGCGGCAGCATAACGGCCATGAAGAGCAGCACCATGACAGGGGAGAAGCGGCGGAAACTGCCGGTGACGAGGAACACGCCGGTCATGAACTCGAGGGTGAACAGGATGAACGCGAATGTGACCAGCAGCGACTGCCCGGCAGCGAACAGGTCGATAGCCGCAACATAGTCCTGCAGCTTGTACAGCGTTCCCCACGGGTCGATGGCCTTGACAATGCCCGAGAATATGAACGTGCCGCCTACGGCAATGCGCAGCAGCCATGTCAAAGCCGTCTGCCACCATTTCAGCCCCAGAGACCGGATTTCCCCGGCCTCGGCAAAAGTCATTTCCTCTGACATACGCCGAGCTTGATGAGCGCGAATATCGCGTAGTTTATCATGTCCATGTAGTTAGCCGCGACACCCTCCGAGACCTCCGTCTTTCCGCCGTGCAGCTCTATGCTGCGCGTGCGCATGAGTTTCTGGAGAATGATGTCGGTAAACGAGGTGACGAGCATGTCGCGCCACGCCTCGTCGTAGTCATGGTTTTTGGCGGTCATAAGCGAGGTCGCGCTGTCAAACCATTTGTCGTACAGCTGCATCACGCGGGCGGGCGGTAGCTCGTCGCCGCACCCCTCCGACACCTGTATCAGCGCGATGATGCAGTAGTTGATTATGCCGATGTATTCCGGCTCGACACCTTCAGCCACAAGCCCGCAGCCGCCCTTTTCCTCGAGCGAGCGTATGCGCCGCGCCTTTATCATGATTTGGTCGGTGATGCTGGACGGACGCATTACGCGCCATGAAGTGCCATAGTCGTTCATCTTCTTCTCGAACAGTGTACGGCAAATGTTTTTCACGCATCCGAACTCGGCTGCTGTATTATTGATGGTGTCAGGCATGATGTGTGGTGTGTCAAACGGTTAACGGCATATTGTATAGTGAAAAGGCATCGACGACCTCGCATGGAGGCATCGATGCCAATGTCTTGACCGTCAGGCGAGATGATACGCCCAGCGGCATAATTGTCAGATTACTCTGCGGGAGCAGCCTCGGCCTCAGTGTTCTCCGCGCCTTCCTCGGCAGCGGCAGCAGCTTCGGCAGCTTCCTTGGCGGCAGCCTCTTCAGCGGCAAGTTTCTCCGCTTTCTTCTTGGCTACCTCTTCAGCCTTAGCCTTGTTCTTGGCCACTTCAGCCTCCAGGCGAGACTTCTTCTCCTCGGCTACAGCAGCCTCAGCCTTTGCCTGAACGGAAGCGGCAGCCTTGGTGCGGTCAGCCTTCCATGCGTCAAAGCGGCGCTGTGCCTCCTCCTCGTTGAACGCGCCCTTCTTGACGCCGCCACGGAGGTGTTTCATCATCATCACACCCTCGCGAGAGAGGATGTTGCGAACTGTGTCAGTAGGAATTGCACCTACTTCTACCCAATACAGAGCACGGTCGAAGTCCAAACTTATTGTAGCAGGATTAGTGTTCGGATTATAAGAACCTATCCTTTCAATAAATTTACCATCACGTGGTGCCCTGCTATCGGCGATAACGATTGGGTAGTACGCATAGCCCTTACGGCCATGGCGCTGCAATCTTATTTTAGTTGCCATATAACTTTACCGGTTTCTGATTGGTTATTAATGAGTTGCGTTGCGGCAGAAACCCATAACCGCATTGCGACCGCAAAGTTAGTCATTTTTTCTGGA
>URTA01000061.1 GCA_900550645.1 uncultured Porphyromonadaceae bacterium | reverse complement strand
TCTAGTACGGTCTCGTGGGCTCGGAGATGTGTATAAGAGACAGTCAACCGCCAGGTCAACGAGCGCAGCGGCAAGAAGGAAGTCCGCTTCGGGTTTATCGACTTTGTGGACGACCGCGAGGTGAGCGCGGCACTGCTGGCGGCTGTCGAGGAGTGGGGGCGCAGCAAGGGTATGACCAGCATCGTCGGTCCGCTCGGGTTCTCCGACCTCGACCATGAGGGGACGCTCGTAGAGGGATTTGAGGAGCTCTCAACCATGTCTACCATCTACAACTACCCGTACTACGCGGAGCATATCGAGGCGCTGGGCTATGCCAAGGACTCGGACTGGAAGGAGTTTGTCATGGACGTGCCTGACGGCATACCCGAGAAGTTCAACCGCATCGCCGAGATCGTGAAGAAAAAATTCGGGCTGAGGGTCAAGAAGTACACGTCGCGCAGCAAGATAAAGGAGGAAATCGGGCGGCCGCTGTTCCAGCTCATCAATGAGGCATACGACGGGCTGTACCAGTACTCTCCGCTCACCGACCGCCAGATAGAGCATTACATAAAGCAATACCTGTCGCTGCTCGACCTCAACCTGGTGACAGCTATCGTAGACAGCGAGGACAAGCTGGTTGGCGTGGGCATCTCGATGCCGTCGATGAGCCGCGCCCTGCAACGCTCACGAGGCAAGCTGCTGCCCATGGGGTGGTATCACCTGCTCAAGGGGCTGCGCGGACGCAACGACCGCGTTGACCTGCTGCTGGTGGCTGTCAAGCCCGAATACCAGAGCAAGGGGGTGAACGCGCTGCTGTTCCAGGACCTGATACCGCATTACATCAAGCGCGGCTTCAAGTATGCCGAGTCCAACCCGGAGATGGAGACCAATGCGCGTGTACAGAGCCAGTGGGAGTATTTCACATACCGCCAGCACCGCCGCCGCCGTTCATACGCCAAGCAGCTGTGATGACCGTCCCCGCAAGGGGAACAAACACCTATTAGACATGAAGGACACTCTGAAGATATATTGCGAGAACGTACAGCGTTACATCGACATCGAGGGCGGTGACACGCTGTCTGAAATATACGGCCGTCTGCGCAGCGAAATAGGCTTCGAGCCTATCTGCGCACGGGTCAACAACAAGACGGAGGATATGTCGTACCCGGTATTCTCCCCCAAGCAGGTGTCGTTCCTGCCGGCAACGTCGGCGAGCGGCCGCCGCGTATACGTGCGGTCGCTGAGCATGATGCTGTATGCAGCTGTATACAAGCTGTTTCCGGGAACTACGCTGCGCATGGAGCACAGCATCAGCCGAGGCTTCTACTGCCGCCTGCTGACGGCAGAGGGCAAGGCAATGCCTGTGGCAGAGGACACGCACCTCGCCCCGCTGCGCGAATACATGCGGCAGCTCGCTGGAAAATGCCTGCCAATGGTGCGCAAGGAGCGGTTGACAAAGGATGTCATAGAGAAGTTCCGCCGCCAGAGCCTTGACGACAAGGTGCGGCTGCTCGAGACGCAGCACGACCTGTACACCGTATACTATACACTCGACGGCGTGTGCGACAGCTACGGAGGCTCGCTCGCGCCGCACACCGGAATGGTGACGGTCTTTGACCTCGTGCCGTACAAAGAGGGCTTCCTGCTCATGCCCCCCGACCCGGAATGTCCCGCCAAGCCGTGCCGCCCCGTGCCGCAGGAGAAGATGTACGACGCGTTTACACGCTACCTACAGTTCAACCGCGTAATACGTGTTGCCGATGTCGCCGACCTGAACCAGGCTGTCGCCGAACACAAGACCGGTCAGCTGATAAACGTGGCGGAGACAATGCACGGCAACTACATCGGCCGCATCTCAGACACTATCGCCGCCCGGCACGCAGAGGGCAAGGCCGACATAGTGCTGATAGCCGGTCCGTCGTCGTCGGGCAAGACCACGTTCTGCAAGCGGCTTGCCGTCCAGCTGATGACAAACCTGCTCACGCCCAAGATGATTTCGCTCGACGATTATTTCGTCAACCGCGAGGACACCCCGCGTGACGCTTCGGGCGACTACGACTACGAGAGCCTGTACGCGCTCGACCTGCCGCGCCTCAACTCTGACCTCACGCGGCTGCTCGCCGGCGAGACTGTCAACCTGCCCACATACAGCTTTGAGCTGGGGAGGCGCGTAGAAAAAGAACGTCCCCTGCACCTCGACGCTGACGACATACTCATCATGGAGGGCATACACGGGCTGAACCCTGAGCTGACTTCCAAACTCGACACTTCAAGGCTGTTCAAGATATACGTCTCTGCGCTGACTACATTGCACATTGACGACCATAACTGGATCTCCACCACCGACAACCGCCTGTTGCGCCGCATAGTGCGCGACCACAAGTACCGCCACACATCGGCAACAGAGACGATACGCCGCTGGCCGAGCGTGCGCCGAGGCGAGGAGAAGTGGATATTCCCCTATCAGGAGAACGCCGACGCCACGTTCAATTCGTCGCTGCTCTTCGAGCTCGGCGTGATGAAGCCATACGCAGAGCCGCTGCTGCGCCAGGTGCCGCACGATGTGCCGGAATACAGCGAGGCGAGCCGGCTGTTGCAGTTCCTCAACTGGTTTGATGCCGTACCTGCCGACCAGATACCCTCGACATCGCTGCTGCGCGAGTTCCTCGGAGGGTCGCTGTTCCATTATTGATTACAATTTTTGCCTCTCTCCGTAATGTCGTATTATGAAAGAGTTTACGCAGACCGACATAGACCGCATCGAGGAACTCGTCGATAATCACGACGAGGTGCAGATACGCGAAATACTCGCAGAGCTGCACCCTGCCGACATTGCCGAGACCATCCGTGTGCTGTCGCTCAAACAGGCCGAATGGTTCTTCAACCTCATAGAGGACAAGGAGCAGAAAGCGGATGTCCTCATGGAACTCGACGAGGAGGACCGCAAGAAGCTCCTCGAGGGAATGGACTCGGAGCAGATAGGCCAGTTCATCGACCTGCTCGACACCGATGACGCCGTTGACCTGATACAGGAACTCGACGAGGAGGACCGCAACGAGGTCATACAGCACATCGACGACGTGAGCCAGGCCGGCGACATCGTTGACCTGCTGCAATATGACAAGGACACCGCCGGCGGTCTTATGGGCACGGAGTTCATCATGATCAACGAGAACATGTCTATGCCCGAGAGCCTGAAGGAGATACGCCATCAGGCAGAAGACCTCGACGAAATATACTATATATATGTGGTGGACGACGAGCGGCGGCTGCGCGGAGTGCTTCCGCTCAAGAAGCTCATCACCCACCCTTCGGTCTCCAAAGTCAAGCACGTCATGGAGGTTGACCCTGTGTCGGTGCTTCCAGACACGCCGATTGAGGATCTGGCTATCGACTTCGAGAAATACGACCTCGTGGCGATGCCCGTAGTTGACAGCATAGGCCGCCTGATAGGGCAGATCACTGTCGATGACGTGATGGACGAGGTGCGCGAACAGAACGAGCGTGACTACCAGCTCGCTTCGGGTATCACCTCCGACGTGGATGCCGACGACAGTGTGTTTGCGCAGACCAAGGCTCGCACGCCCTGGCTGCTGCTGGGCATCATCGGCGGCATTGTCAATTCCCTGATACTCGGCGGCTTCGAGAGCCAGATAGCGCAAGTGACCGCTCTTGCGATTTTCATACCGATGATAGGCGGCACCGGCGGAAACGTCGGTGTACAGGCCTCGGCCATTGTGGTTCAGGGCCTTGCCAACGGCCGTCTCGAACTGAGCAGCGCAAGCCGACAGATAGGGAAGGAAGTCCTTGTGGCACTGATGAACGCTGTCGTCATTTCAGTCGTTGTGGCTGTCTACAACCTGATAACAATGCCTGACAATCCCGGCGTAATGTGCGCCGTCTCTATTTCGCTGTTCATGGTCGTCATATTCGCCTCGGTATTCGGCACAGTGGTGCCGCTCGCGCTGGAGCGCATGAAGATAGACCCTGCGCTCGCCACCGGCCCGTTCATACAGATTACAAACGACGTGGTGGGCCTGCTCATCTATGTGGGCATCTCCACGTGGATGCTTTCGTTGTTCCAATAGCCCCGTACATGACATGAAGAAGGTCGTTGAGACACCGTTGATGAAGCAGTACATCGAGATGAAGCAGAAGCATCCCGACGCTATACTGCTTTTCCGAGTTGGCGACTTCTATGAGACGTTTTCCGATGATGCCAAGGACGCGAGCAGCATACTCGGCATCACGCTCACGCGGCGTGCCAACGGCGCGGCGCAGTATGTAGAGCTCGCCGGCTTTCCGCACCATGCTCTCGACACATACCTCCCGAAGCTGGTGCGTGCCGGCCGCCGTGTAGCCATCTGCGAGCAGCTCGAAGACCCAAAGACGACCAAGAAACTGGTCAAACGCGGAATTACGGAACTGATTACGCCTGGTGTAAACACGTCGCCCTCCTCGCTCGACCAGCGCGAAAACAATTTCCTCGCCGCCGTGCATTTCGGTCGCCATGCCGTCGGCGTGGCGTTTCTCGACATCACCACCGGCGAGTTACTCTGTGCCGAGGGTACGGAGGAATATGTAGACAAGCTGCTGTGCAACATCGCGCCGCGCGAAGTTCTGCGCATGCACGGCACACGCCGGCAGTATGAGGAGGCTTTCACGCTGCGCTCAAGCGTCTTCGAACTTGACGACTGGGTATATACCGCCGAGGCCGCACACGAGCGACTGCTGCGGCAGTTTGACACCGCCTCGCTCAAAGGGTACGGCGTGGACGACATGCCCGGGGCTGTCGTTGCCGCCGGAAGTATACTCTATTACCTCGACCAGACGTGCCACACTCACCTGCAGCACATCACAGCCCTCTCACGCATCGACGAAAACCGCTACGTGCGCCTCGACCGCTTCACAATACGCAACCTCGAGCTCGTGTCGCCTATGGCACAGGAGGGGAAGAGCCTACTCGACATCATCGACCGCACCGCCACCCCCATGGGAGCGCGGCTGCTGCGCCGCTGGCTGCTGTTCCCGCTGCTCGACGTGGAGGCCATAAACAGCCGCCTCGACACGGTCGAATACTTCTTCCGCGCACCGCAGCTGCGCGACAACGCGCAGGACACCATACGCCCCATCGGCGACATCGAGAGGCTCGTTTCGCGTGTGGCTGCCATGCGCGTATCGCCGCGAGAAATGCTTCAGCTGCGTGACGGCATCGCTGCCTCGGCGCGGCTGCGCCTCCTGTTCACAGGCTGCGGCTGTCCGCACCTTGAGAAGCTAGCATCCACCATTTCCCCCTGCGAGGCGGTAATTTCGCGCATCTCCGACACTCTCTGCGCCGACGCGCCGGCAGCTTTGGGCAAGGGAGACAGCATCGCCGAGGGGGTGAACGCCGAACTCGACGAGCTGCGCCAGCTTGCCGCACACGGCAAGGAAGCCCTCAACGCCATTTTGCAGCGCGAGATAGAAACAACGGGAATACCCTCGCTCAAAATCTCGTTCAACAACGTCTTCGGATACTACATCGAGGTGCGCAACACCCACAAGGACAAGGTGCCGGCTGAGTGGATACGCAAACAGACGCTCGTCAATGCCGAGCGGTACATCACCCCGGAGCTCAAAGAATATGAACAGAAGATTACCGGCGCGGAGGAACGCATCGCCGAACTTGAGAGCCGCATATTCGCTGAACTCGTGGCGGCGGTGTCGGAAAGCATAGGCTGCATGCAGCGCAACGCCTCGGTGGTGGCGCAGACAGACTGCCTCCTCTCATACGCCACCTGCGCGGCGGAATACAACTACTCACGCCCGACAGTGGACGACTCTCTCGTGCTTGACATCACCGAGGGGCGGCATCCCGTAATCGAGCGTCGCCTCCCGCCTGGAGAGCCGTACATATCCAATTCGCTGACCCTCGATTGCGACCGCACGCAGATCATGATGATTACCGGTCCTAACATGAGCGGCAAGTCGGCTCTGCTGCGCCAGACCGCACTTATTGCCCTGATGGCACAGGCCGGCAGCTTCGTCCCTGCACAAGCCGCGCATATCGGCGTGGTTGACAAGATTTTTACCCGCGTCGGCGCAAGCGACAACATCTCCTCGGGCGAGTCCACATTCATGGTCGAAATGAACGAGGCGGCGGCGATACTCAACAACATGAGCCAGCGGTCGCTCATCCTCTTTGACGAACTGGGCCGAGGCACTTCCACCTACGACGGCATCTCGATAGCCTGGGCGATAGTCGAGCATATCCACGAGAACGGCTACTGCCGCCCGCGCACCCTCTTCGCCACACACTACCATGAGCTGAACGAAATGGAACACAGCTTGCCGCGCATCGCCAACTACAATGTCTCGGTCGAAGAGATCGGCGGCAAGGTGGTGTTTCTGCGCAAGTTGCAGCGCGGCGGCAGCGCACACAGCTTCGGCATCCATGTGGCGCGACTCGCCGGCATGCCTCCCTCGATAGTCCGCCGCGCAGACCAGGTGCTGGCGCAGCTCGAGGAGTCACGGCGCGAGGGCGATGCTGACAAGCTCGCAGACAACAGCGCGAAGAAGGGGGAGAAGACAGCCGTCCCCAAGGCTACAAAGGCAAACGTCGCCGGCATCGGCGCGGCTCGGGAGGGTATGCAGCTCTCAATATTCCAGCTTGACGACCCGCTCCTCTCGCAGATACGCGACAACATCCTCCACCTCGACATTGACAACCTCACCCCGCTTCAGGCTCTGACCACGCTCCACTCGCTGCGGTCGCTGCTCACGGGGAAATAAATGGATACACGATGCGCAGACCTCCACTCCTCCTGCTGATGACAGCCATGCTGTTTGCCCTGCTTCCGCTGGCGGCATCGGCACGCCCGGCACGTCCCGGAATTGTCCCGGTACGCAACAGCGACGGCTCGGTAACCGAGGTACGCATTTACGGCGACGCCCGCTTCTCATACATGACTTCGCCCGACAGCGCCATGCTCATGGTCCGCGGCAAGGACGGCATAGTGCGCCCCGCTGTCGGCAGCGACGGCTGCCCACTCGCGCCCGACAGCCTCACGCTCTACCGGTACGCCCGGCGAGGGCTGAAAGCCCCGGCTCGCGCCGCGAAATACGATGAGCGCGGACGCTCCTATTTCAACACCCTGGGACACGGTTTGCACTCACTGGTGGTGCTTGTCGAGTTTCCCGACCGTAAATTCAGCATGGACGATGCACAAGCGTATTACTCGCGGATGCTCAACGAGCGCGGATTCGCCGACAACGGCGCACGAGGTTGTGCCGCCGAATATTTTGAGGAATGCTCTGGCGGACGCTTCTCGCCCGTGTTTGACGTTACCCGCGTGGTGACGCTGCCCTTCCCCTCGTTCATGTATTCCGGCAAGCCGTATGACGTGAAATTTGCAGGCATCATCAAATACGCAGTCAGCGAGCTGACCGGCGAAGTGGACTTCGCCCGCTACGACACCGACGACGACGGCGTAGTGGACAACATACATTTCATCTACAGCGGCTTCGGCGCGGCAGACGGCGGCAGCGCAACCTGCATCTGGCCGCACAGCAGCGAGTATGACGGCGAGCTGACCGCTGACGGCAAGAAAATATCCCCATACTCATGCACCAACGAGCTGCGCAACGACGGCACAAAAAACGGCGTTCCCGACGGCATCGGCGGCTTTTGCCACGAGTATGCCCATGTGCTGGGGCTGCCCGTCCTGTCGCGCTCGCTCAACAATACCGACAACCATACGCCCGGCGACTTCTCCCTCATGGACTCCGGCTCATACAACGGCGACGGGAACTGTCCGCCCGCCTTCTCCGCATACGAGAAATGGGTGTGCCGCTGGCTCGAATATGAGGAACTGGAAATTCCGGGGCACGTTGACCTGCGTCCGGGCAAAGGGCTGCGGATGTCTCTGTACAATGCCGACGGCCTGTACCCCGACGAGTATTTCATCGTCGAGACACGCGCTGCCACCGGATGGGACGAGTGCCTCCCGCAGCACGGCCTCCTCTTCTGGCACATCAACTACGTCGAGATGTTCTGGGAGAACAACACCGTCAACAGCTACGGCATCTCGCACGTCACCACAGTGCAGTGCGATGCCGGACACGGCGTGACCGCGTGGCCCGGAATATACGAATACTCGTGGATTGCCCCCGTCCCGATGAGCCTCCTTGTGCCGGAGAACACCCCGAAGTCCATGTTCACGCCTGTGCTGACCGACATAGTGTATGACGGCAAGACAGGCGCCGGCAGCTTCGACTACGCCCTCGACGGCGAATATCCTGACTTGACAACGACAATGCCGCTGCCGGCCCGCCTCGGTGACGACACCCGCGACCTGCGCTTCGAGTGGGAACCGCTCGCCCCCGGCACTCAATACATCCTGTCTGTATGGCGAGAGGGAAGGACCTTCCAGAAACTGTACCTGGACGGCTGCGACTGCTACCGCACCGCCGACACCGAGTGCCGCCTATACGGCATTTCCGACATGGACTGGAACATGCGCTGGACGGCAGACCTGTACGCTGTCGATGTGCTGCCGTCGGCAACGCCCTCTGCGCGCATCGAGTTCGTCCCAGAGGAATGCGAGCCATGGGCAGCTGTTGACGAGGCGCGGCTCGACACGCAAGCCATACGCGGCGGAAACGGCACAATCACCGCGCCCGAGGACGCGCTGGTCTACACCATGCAGGGCGTTCCCGCAGGACGCGACAGACTCGCGCCTGGGGTCTACATAGTCCGCTGCAGAGGCTCTGTGACCAAGGTTTTGGTCAAATGACAGGGCAAAACATGTTGTATAACATAATTTAATCGGGTTCAGACAAAAAAAGTCGCGACAGTTGTTGGTAGATAGGGATAAACTGACTAACTTTGTGGCACTTTTTTAACGGAGAGTTGAGATTGGGAAAAATTTCGCAATACGACCTGAGCCTTGCATCGCTTCCCGAAGGGAGATTTGTGCAAGACTTCAAGTGTGACACCTCATTGTTCCGCATGATGGAAAATGAAGATGTCACTGCCGCATGCGTGGATGTCCGCATGACCGTGGACTACCGCAACGGCAGCTACGAGGTGACATTCTCGTGCCACGGCAGCCTCGCCGTGCCGTGCGACCGCTGCCTCGACGACGTGGAAGTACCCGTGGATACGGAATACCGCATGACGGTGCGCTACGGCGAGGATTACGACGATTCCCGAGACGACCTGCTCGTGCTGCCGCAGAGCCAGACACACCTCGACGTCGCGCCGATAGTCTACACGACGCTCGCCCTGTGCATACCGCTGCACAAGGTACACGCCGAAGGCGAATGCAACCCCGAGATGATGGCTCGGCTGGGCGAACATACCGCCGGAGCTGTTGATGACAGCGAAGAGCAGGAAGACAACTCAATAGACTGAATAATAACAAATTAAAGACTATAAAAATGGCACATCCTAAACGCAGACAATCGCATACCCGCACAGCGAAACGTCGTTCACACGACCACGCACTTGTTCCTACACTCGCACTTTGCCCCAACTGCGGCGCATGGCACGTTTACCACACCGTATGCGGTGAATGTGGCTACTACCGCGGAAAGGTAGCTATCGAGAAGGCGGAAGCGTAAAGACAGCAGCGTCCGTGACGGAACGCAGCCGATGTAGTGGATGATGCTGCCGGCGCGGAGTGTATGCAGGCATTTGACCGCCCTACGTCAACTTTCTGCCGCTCCCGCTTGTTACATCATTACTAATTACTAATACTGTATCATACCTGAATAAGATGAATGCGAAAATCAGCGGCATAGCCTCTTATGTCCCGGAGGATATACTGGACAACGAAATGCTCTCCAAAATGGTGGACACCAACGACGAGTGGATCACTACCCGCGTCGGAATAAAGGAGCGGCATATCCTCCGCGAGGAGGGTAAAGGCTCGAGTTTCCTCGGCATTAAGGCTGTCTCGAAGCTGCTCGAAGAAACCGGCACAAAACCCGAAGACGTGGAACTGCTCATCTGCGCCACGTCAAACCCGGATTACCGCTTCCCCTCGACTGCTTCCGTGATTGCGCACGAGTGCGGAATGGAACGGGCTTACGCCTACGACATCCAGGCCGCCTGTGCCGGATTTATCGTTTCAATGCAGGCTGCTCGCGCATACATCGAGGCCGGGATATACCGCAAGGTCATTGTAGTGGCGGCGGAAAAGATGTCCAGCATGACCGACTATACAGACCGCGCAACCTGCCCTCTGTTCGGAGACGCTGCCGGCGCTGTCCTCGTTGAGCCGACCGACGAAAACGTCGGCGTTATCGACGGCGAGTTCCATGTGGACGGCTCAGGACTGCACAACCTTATAATGATTGCCGGAGGCTCCGTCAAGCCCGCTTCGCACGAAACCGTCGATGCTCACGAGCATTTCGTCTATCAGGAAGGCCGCGTCGTTTACAAGAACGCCGTCCGCGACATGCTATCATCTACTGTGTCGGTGATGAAGAAAAACAACCTCACCAACGACACAATCGACTGGCTCGTCCCGCATCAGGCAAACCTCCGCATCATCGACGCGATAAGCGACCGAATCAAGATAGACCCCGCTAAAGTCCTAATCAACATACAGAAGTACGGAAACACTTCCGCCGCTTCCATACCCCTCTGCCTCGACGAGTTCAAAAACCGTTTGCACAAGGGTGACAAGATTATGCTGACGGCTTTCGGAGCGGGATTTACCTGGGGCGCAATGTATCTCATCTGGGGATTCGACCCCAAAAACTGACTCGCTGCACGTCGCTGACAAGATTTTTAATGGGGACTTCCGGCACTTGGAAAACAAGCGGCGGAGTCCTCATCGCTTTTTTACCTCCAGGGACTCGCGCCCGTAAAACAAAACCTAAATGGAAGCACAGAACAACGCAACAGAACCGCAGCACCGCGCCGGCTTTGTCAACATAGTCGGCAACCCCAACGTGGGCAAATCCACGCTGATGAACGACCTCGTGGGCGAGCGCATCTCAATCATAACCGCCAAGGCGCAGACCACACGACACCGCATCATGGGCATCGTCAACACCCCCGAATACCAGATAGTCTATTCAGACACCCCGGGCGTGCTGAAGCCAAAGTACAAGCTACAGGAGTCGATGCTCGAGTTCTCCGAAGGCGCACTCACCGACGCAGACATACTCCTGTACGTCACCGACGTGGTCGAAGACCCCGAGAAGAACAAGGAGTACCTCGACCGCGTGGCAGCCGAGAAAGTACCCGTACTGCTGGTAATCAACAAGATCGACCTGCTGAAAGGCAATGAAGACCTCGAGAAAATCATGGAACGCTGGCAACAGCGGCTCCCCGGGGCTGCCATATTCCCAACAAGCGCAAAGGAGCATTTCAACGTGGACAACCTCAAGGCTCGCATCGTCGAGCTGCTCCCCGTATCGCCCCCCTTCTTCGGGAAGGACGCGCTCACAGACAAGCCCGCACGCTTCTTCGTCACCGAAATCATACGCGAAAAGCTCCTCCTCGACTACGACAAGGAAATCCCGTACAGCACCGAAGTCCTCGTCGAGAAATTTGACGAAAAAGAAAAGAGCATACACATTATGGCAGTCATCTACGTGGAGCGCGACAGCCAGAAAGGCATCATAATAGGGCGCGGAGGCGCGAAAATCAAACGAGTAGGCATGGAAGCCCGCGCTGACATCGAGCGGTTCTTCGACAAGAAAGTGTACCTCGAGCTGTTCGTCAAAGTCGAGAAAGACTGGCGAAACCGTGAGAACAAGCTACGCGCATTCGGCTACATAGAATAAGAAACAGCATAATATCACACCACCATACACACACTATGAGCAGACTTATAGCAATAGTAGGCCGGCCCAATGTCGGGAAATCGACATTGTTCAACCGGTTGACGCAGACTCGCCGCGCTATCGTAGACCCGACCGCCGGCACCACACGAGACCGCCAGTACGGCAAAGTAGACTGGAACGGCCAGGAATTTTCTATCGTTGACACCGGCGGCTGGGTAGTCAACTCCGAAGACATTTTCGAAGGCGAGATAAACAAGCAAGTGCACATCGCTATCGAAGAGGCAGACGTGATCCTGTTCGTCGTAGATGCCTCAAACGGCGTTACCGACCTCGACGACCACGTGGCGGCCATACTCCGCCGCTCCAAGAAGCCCGTAATCGTAGTCGCCAACAAGGAGGACATCGGCGATGCCCGATACAACGTGGCAGAGTTCTACGCACTCGGGCTGGGCGACCCCTTCGAAGTCTCCGCAGCCAACGGCTCCGGAACAGGCGACCTCCTCGACGAGATAGTACGCGACATGCCGCAGAAGGACGACGACAGCGACCTGGAGGAAAACATACCCAAATTCGCAATAGTCGGCCGCCCAAACGTAGGCAAATCCTCGCTCATCAACGCATTCATCGGCGAGGAACGGCACATCGTCACCGACATCGCCGGCACAACACGCGACTCAATATACCACCGCTACAACAAATTCGGGTTCGACTTCTACCTCGTAGACACCGCCGGCATACGCCGCAAGCAGAAAGTCAACGAGGACATCGAGTATTACTCCGTGATACGCTCCATACGCTCCATCGAGGCCAGCGACGTGTGCATACTCATGATCGACGCAACACGCGGCATTGAGGGGCAGGACGCAAACATATACTCACTGGTGCAGCGCAACCGCAAGGGGCTGGTAGTATGCGTCAACAAATGGGACCTGGCCAGCGACAAGTCAGTCACCGCGCAGAAGCACTTCGAAGACGCGATACGGCAGAAGTTCGCCCCCTTCACCGACTTCCCCATCCTCTTCACCTCCGCGCTCACCAAGCAGCGCATATTCAAGGTGCTCGAGACAGCAGCGCAGGTATATGCCAACCGCCGCCGCACCGTCCCCACCTCGCAGCTCAACACCTACATGCTCGAGCAGATAGCCATTACTCCGCCCCCCTCCAACAAAGGCAAATTCGTGAAAATCAAGTATGTGACGATGCTCAAAGACTCCATCATACCGACCTTCGTATTCTTCTGCAACCTGCCGCAGTGGGTCAAAGAGCCCTACCGCCGCTTTTTGGAGAACAAGATACGCAGCCAGTGGGAGTTCACCGGCACGCCCATCGCCATCTTCATGCGCGAAAAATAGCCGCCCGTCCTCGACTCGCTCCGCCAAGACAAGACAAGACAAAACACAGCCAGGCAGTCAGATATGCGGACGCATCACGCTGAATCCCGATGACCTTGCCATAGACAAAGAGACTCCACACATACTGTTTACCCATACAGCGCGGCTCGTCATTCGCGAGACGCGCTTTTATTTCACGAACTTCGGTAAATGACAAAATTCAGGCTAGTAAACTTCGATAATCCGCACGCCGCACCCGCACTGACGCATCCTCTAAAAAGCCAGCTTCTCCAGGCTTGGGGTAATAATCAATCTGCGCAGCTGAAGTATCAGTTCTCAAGAAAAAATTGACCTATAAGTTCCATTTCTTGCCCCGAACTCGCGTTAACAACAATTTACGTGGCGATGTTCCGTGCGTACTCGCTGCGTGAATTGTTTTCATCATGGTCGTTGGGGGTGGATGTGCGTGACTGCGCTAATGACCTTGAATTTTCCAGGGGGAAATATCGTCTTTGTGACGGAGTGGTCTAAAAATATCTTATCATGATGCAACTGGCTGTTTGTCAGCTTTCTATGCCGCGATTTTGCACCGTCCAGCGTGTGTTAAATTTTCTACGTTATGGAAATTTAACACTTGGGGGTAGTCTCAAAGGTTTGTTGTAATTTCGCGGCGTAAATCACGGTATAAACCATGCCCTGAGCGGTCAGTTTGTATGTGCGAACGATGCTTCGACCTGAAACTTCTGATTGCAATCTCAAGCCAAGCAATCAACGAAACTGTTGCTCACATGTGTCTACTACGAGATTTGCTCACAAGCCTGGGATGCGGCAGAGACTTACAAATTGAAGCCACCCCCCTGAGCCACAAAACATGACAATAACCGACAAAACAAAACAGACAATCAAGTCATGAGAAGTCTTGCCTTCATATCGCTACTGACGGCTGCGGGATGCCTTTCCGCCTCTGTTATCAGTGATTCTGTCAAGATCCACTTCCGGCAGAGCCAGTCCAAGCTCGATTTGGATTTCCGCGCCAACCGCGATGCTCTGCAGCGGATCGCCGACAGCCTGAGGACTGTGGACGGCGACTCTATACTCGAGTTGCGCAAAGTGGATGTAATCGGTGCGGCATCGCCCGAGGGTTCGGAGGCTATCAACCGCCGGCTCTCCGAGCGACGCGCTCACCGCCTGTTCGATTATTTTTCCTCCTCGTTTTCAG
>URTA01000060.1 GCA_900550645.1 uncultured Porphyromonadaceae bacterium | reverse complement strand
AATCAGCCCTTTTTCCTTGCCGCCTCCCTGAAATGTTTAGCGGACAGTAATAATTCCAAATCAAGGACAACGGCCGTTGGCTCGACGAAACTCCCGGGGTGTGGGCAAAGGCCGTCGGAGTGGGAGGAAAACGCGCCGCTGTGATAGATATGCGACAGACCGACCCGGTAGGTTGGGATGCGGATCTGGGTCCGGAGGTGAAGCATTTCACTGATGTGATAATATACGAAATGCACCACCGCGACTTGTCTATGCACCCCTCCTCCGGCATAGCCAACAAGGGGAAATTCCTTGCGCTGACCGAGCACGGCACAACCTCGCCGCAGGGACTCGCCACCGGCATTGACCACCTGAAGGAACTCGGAATAACGCACGTCCATATACTGCCGTCATACGACTACAGCTCCGTAGACGAAACAAACCTGCAGTACAACACCTACAACTGGGGCTACGACCCGCAAAACTACAACGCGCCGGAGGGAAGCTATTCCACCAACCCGTCTGACCCCGCCGTACGCATACGCGAGATGAAGGAGATGATCAAGGCTCTGCACGATGCCGGCATCGGCGTAATCATGGACGTGGTCTACAACCATACTGCCGTGGGTGACGGCTCAAACTTCGAGTTGACTGCACCGGGCTACTACCACCGCCATTGGGACAACGGCACGTATTCCGACGCTTCGGGATGCGGCAACGAGACTGCCTCGGAACGGCAGCAAATGGCTGACTACATAGTCAACTCCGTGAAATACTGGGCCAAGGAATACCACATAGACGGCTTCCGCTTTGACCTCATGGCAATCCACGACACCGAGACTATGTCCCGCGTGGCTCGCGAACTGAAAGCCGTCAACCCCTCCATATTCGTCTACGGAGAAGGGTGGACAGCCGGGGACTCCCCTCTTGCCGCCGACCGCCGCGCATTGAAGGAGAATGTGTCGAGGATGCAAGGCATAGCCGTATTCTCCGATGACATCCGCGATGCTGTCAAAGGGCATTATTCAGATGCAGCTGACCGTGGATTCGCCTCCGGCAAACCCGGCAACGAGGAGACGGTCAAGATAGGCATCGTGGCATCTACCGCCCACCCACAGGTGGACTATTCCAAAGGAAACAACTCGAAATTTGCATACGCCTCTTCACCCGAGATGATAGTCAACTATGTGTCATGCCATGACGACCTGTGCCTGACGGACAAGCTGCGCAAGTCCATGGCCGGCGAGCCGGAAGAGCATCTGCTGGCAGCCGCCAAGCTGGCACAGACAATTGTGTTCACCTCGCAAGGCACGCCGTTCATGTTTGCCGGCGAAGAGATGTGGCGCGACAAGAAGGGCGTACACAACAGCTACAACAGCCCCGACTCAATCAATGCCATTGACTGGAACAACAAGGCAAAATACCATGACCAGTTCGAGTATTATGCAGGCCTGGCACAGCTGCGCCGCGAGCATCCTGCGTTCCGCATGACCGCCGCCGAAGACATCGCCAAGCACCTCCGGTTTGACAAGGTCGATTCCTCCAAAACGCCAAACCTCATATCCTACTCGCTGCTCGGCCATGCCAACGGCGACCGTTGGCGCGAAATTAAGCTCGTGTTCAACGGCGCGGACACTGCCCGCACGGTAAGCATACCGCGCGGCAGCTGGATGATAATCGCAAACGACGGCAAGATTTCCGCAGACGGCAGCCTCGGCACGGCGAAGGGCGGCAAGATGACCGTCGCGCCATACTCCGCGCTCATCCTCGCCCGCTTCTGACAGCCCGCAAATGATACACTAATAACAGCAGCGCAGCCGTTTCTCACGAGGCGGCTGCGCTTCAAACCCTATATTATGTGTTTTTACTTTTGCATGATTGGCCTACGTCTTAAGGCATCTCAACCTTTACGTTCCGAGCCTTGACCTCATTCAGCTCATTTTCATCATCATCGCTGTCGTCCTTGCCGAATCCGATGATTTTGCCCCCGGTCCGCTTGCTCTCTGAAATTGACACGCGCTTGGCCTGCAAATCTTCAGCATCAATCTCGCCGTTGCTCGAGGCGGACAGGCTCGCGTTGCCCACTATGCCGGACAAGCTCATGTTTCCGTTTGACGAACTCGAAGCGGTCAATGCGTTCACCTTCATTTCTGTCTCAAACTCTCCCGAGCTTGAGCATCTGATTATTGCCGTATCTGCGGTGATGTTGTTGATGTCAATGTCGCCGGACGACGTAGATGTAGCCTTGAATGTGCCGGCAAAGGCATCATCAATGCTTATGCTGCCAGACGACGAAGTGGTGACCTCGAGACATGAATTGTCTGACAGATACACATTGTCCATATCTATACTCCCAGAAACCGACGCATAGAGCGTCAGCGACTTTTCTGAATCAAAATCCCCGTCAACGGTCACTATCCCTGACGAAGTAACCGAAATGAAACTGACGGGCGGCATAAAAACGTATGCCTGCACGTCTTTTGCACTTGGTGCATTCATATCGGGTTTAAGTTTGAAAATCAACTTGTTGCCCACTTGTTGAACTGCCAAGCAGTCGAGTTTTTCTTCTTCGCCTTCCAGTCTGAAACGCATACCATCTTGGATGTTAGTCGGCGTATATATTACCTCGATGCCGGCAGACACTTCCAGCTGGTCTAACTGCTCTTTTATTTCAAAAGGCCTGACAGTCTTGGCGGCACTGGCGGGCATGGAGCAGCACAGCAACGCTGCCATGCATACGCCCGAGAATATAGTTGTTCTTGTCATAGTCGTTTTTTGTTCGTTTACATACATGACGCAACAAGACGCGGTTTGTGACACACTCCCCCGAAAAAATACGCACTTTTTCTCAGAGAACTCCGAGTACTCTGAGATCTCGGAGTTCTCTGAAACAGCAACGCAGCCGCTTCTCACGAGGCGGCTGCGTTCAAACCCTATATTATATGTCTGTTTTTACTTTTGCATGATTGGCTTAGTGTTCCGGCATCTCCAATTTGACCTGCTGGGTCTTGGCTGCCTTCTTCTCTGTTTTCGCAGCGGTCTTCTTGCTGCTGTATATTTCGTCTTCGTAGTCATCTTCGTCTACGTCGCTGTGGCTACGCGCTTCCTTGCCGAAACCGCGGATCTTGCCTCCGCTTTGCCAGTCCTCCGATACGGAGATACGCTTAGCGTCGAGTTCGTCTGCATCGACCTTGCCGCCGCTTGAGGCAGACAGGCTCGCGTTGCCCGCATTGCCGGTCATTTTAATACGCCCCGCCGACGAACTGGCTGCTGTCAGGACATTCACTCTCGCATCTGTCTCGAATTTCGCCGAACTTGAGCACTGGATTGTTGCCGTATCTGCTGTAAGGTGGTCAATGTCAACGTCAGCTGCTGACGAGATGTTGCCTTTTAACGAACCCACTACGGCTTCGTCAATGTCTATGCTGGCGGCAGACGAGGCAGTTATGTCAAGACACGTATTCTCCGGTAAGAAAACATTCTCCATGTCGATGCTGCCGGCAGATGACGCATACAGAGACAACGGCTTGTCAGAGTTGTAATCGTCATCTACTGTTACATTGGCCGCCGAAGAGACTGATATGGAGCTTACAGGCGGCATAGACAAGAATACTGTCACCCCGTTCATGTTGATATTTTTCCCTTTTGAGTCCACCTTGCAGACCAGCTTGTTTCCTTTTTTCTCAACTACGACGTAGTCAAGCAGGTTGCCTGGAGCTTCTATCTTCACATCGATGCCCTCGCGGGGACTTGCAAGTGTATACACTACCTGCACCGCCGTCGATGCTTCCAGTTCGTCTATCGGACCAGCTATCTGAAGCTGTTTGACTGCCTTGGGCTTGTCCGACCTGATGGCGTTGCCGGGCATTGAGCAGCCGCACAGCAACGCAGCCATACATGATACCAAGAATAGTATTACTCGTGTCATAGTGTAGTTCTTTTTTGTTCTTTACTCATTAGACGCAGCAAAACCGGAAATGTGACACACGCCCCCGAAAAAATGCATGCCGCATACAAAATAAGCGGATGTGCCTTTCGGACACACCCGCCTGTATGCTGTCAATAGCCTTGATGTCAGGCTCGGTTATCAATCTTCGTGATGCTCGCGGCGTTCACGGCGCGGGCCTCCTTCTCGGCGACCGCCCTCACGACGGCCTCCTCCTTCTCGGCGCGGGCCTCCCTCGCGGCGTTGTCCGCGCGGACGAGCCTCACGCTCTACATATCCCTCGGGCTTCGGGGCGAGCGCACGCATAGACAGGCGGAACTTGCCGGTCTTCTTGTCGATTTCTATCAGCTTGACACGCACGGTGTCGCCCTCCTTCAGTCCGGAAGCCTCCATGTTGTCGAGACGGTCCCATGAGATTTCGGAGATATGCAGCAGACCGTCCTTGCCGGGCATGAACTCTACGAAAGCACCGAAATCGAGTATCGAGCGCACCTTGCCCTCGTATATTTCTCCCTCTTCGGGCTGTGCTGTGATAGTCTTGATGCGACGGAGTGCGGCCTCGATGCCCTCCTTGTCCTTGGAGGCGATTTCCACATGGCCGATGCCGGTCTTCTCGTCCTCCTCGATTGAGATAGTAGTGCCGGTCTCCTCCTGGATGCCTTGGATCACCTTGCCCTGCGGGCCGATGACTGCACCAATCATCTCTTTCGGGATGTCTATAGTCACCAGACGCGGAACGTGCGGCTTGTAGTCGGCGCGAGCCTCGGGGATAGTCTCGTTGATGATACCGAGTATGTGGAGACGGCCCTGGCGTGCCTGTTCGAGAGCCTGTTCAAGTACCTCGTAGCTGAGGCCGTCACACTTGATGTCCATCTGTGTGGCAGTAATGCCCTTTTCAGTACCTGTCACCTTGAAGTCCATGTCGCCCAGGTGGTCCTCGTCGCCGAGAATGTCAGAGAGGACGGCATACTTCACGTTGCCGGCATCTGAAATGAGGCCCATGGCTATACCGCTGACGGGTTTCTTCATCTTGACGCCTGCGTCAAGTAGCGCCAGGGTACCGGCGCATACGGTGGCCATGGACGAGGAGCCGTTGGACTCGAGAATGTCGCTGACTATGCGGCATACGTAGGGGAAGTCATCGGGGAACATGCGTTTGAGGGCGCGGTGTGCCAAGTTGCCGTGGCCGATTTCGCGACGGCCTACGCCGCGTTGTGCCTTGGCTTCGCCGGTGGAGAAGGGCGGGAAATTGTAGTGCAGCAGGAAGCGTTCGCGTCCTTGGTTGAGCACATCGTCTAGAATTTTTTCGTCCATCTTTGTGCCGAGAGTGACGGTGGCCAGAGCTTGTGTCTCACCGCGGGTGAATACGGCGCTTCCGTGAGGTCCGGGCAGGTAGTCTACCTCGCACCAAATCGGGCGGATGTCCGTGGTCTTGCGGCCGTCCAGGCGGATGCCCTCGTCGAGGACGCAGCGGCGCATGGCTTCCTTCTCCACATCGTGGTAGTAGCGTTTCACCATGGCTATGCGCTGCTCTTCAGTATAGTTTTCGAGCTGCTCTTCAGTCATCTCCGGGAGCTGCTCTATGTATTCGTCAACGATAGCGTCAAAGCTGTCAGCTCTCCAGTGCTTGTCGGCGTTGCCGGCATGAGCTATTGCGTATGCCTTGTCATAGCACTTCTCATGCACATCGGCACGCAGTGCGTCATCGTTGATTTCGTGGCAATATTCACGCTTAACTTCCTTGCCGGCCTCCTTCATCAGCTCCATTTGTGCCACGCAGTGCTTCTTGATTTCAGCGTGCGCCACTTTCAGAGCCTCGAGCAGCTCGGCCTCGGAAACTTCGTTCATCTCGCCCTCGACCATCATGATGTTGTCGTATGTCGCGCCGACCATAAGCTCTATGTCAGCACGCTCCATCTGGTCGAAAGTCGGGTTGATGACCCACTCGCCGTCGACGCGGGCTACGCGCACTTCGGAAATCGGGCCGTTGAAGGGGATGTCGCTTACCGCGAGAGCTGCGGAAGCTGCGATGCCGGCGAGCGCGTCGGGAGCGTCATTCTCGTCAGCAGAGTAGAGGGTTACGTTGACAAAAGTGTCAGCGTGGTAGTTGTCGGGGAACAGCGGACGCAGCACACGGTCAACAAGGCGTGATGTCAGGATTTCATAATCGCTGGCACGACCCTCACGTTTGAGGAATCCGCCCGGATAACGTCCGATAGAGGCATATTTCTCCTTGTATTCGACTGTCAGGGGCATGAAATCGACGCCTTCGCCCGCCTCCTTGGCGGAGCATACCGTAGCCAGCAGCATCGTGTTGCCCATTCTTACTTCTACCGCTCCATCAGCTTGCTTGGCCAGTTTGCCGGTCTCGATGGTGATGGTACGACCGTCGGGAAGGCTGATGGTTTTCTTGATTGGATTTACCATAAGTTCTTTATTGTTTTCTTCGCGTATCTCAAAAGCGTATCGTGCACCGTGCGCGACCGCAGTCAAAATTATCGCGCAAAGTTACAAATTTCCAACCGCACACACAAGTTTTACGTTATAAATCACCCTCTTAGTTGCTAAGATTACGCGTAAAACGCGGTCTTGACGGCGTAGAGTTTGCTTCAGCCTTGACTTTTTATCTGGCCGTCGTACAATATCTCACGATTAATATGTATCTTTGCATTGACAATCAGTGTCACCTGTGACACTAAAAATCAACAGCATGATCATCCCAAGACCCCATTACCTCCAAAAACTCATAGACTGCCGTCACAACGGATTGATTAAAATCATAACCGGAATACGGCGTTGCGGCAAATCGTTCCTTCTGTTTCAGCTATATTCCACATGGCTGAAAGATAATGGAATACGTGAAGACCACATCATCAAGATTGATTTGGAAAACCGCCGGAACAAGTCACTGAGAGACCCTGACGCACTCCTCGCATTCATAGACTCAAAAATAGGGGACGATGCAATGCATTACATCATGATTGATGAAGTGCAACTTGTAGATGAATTTGAAGATGTCCTGAACAGCTATCTGAAGATGCCGAACGTTGATGTCTATGCCACAGGCAGCAATGCCAAGTTCCTTTCCAAGGATGTTATCACTACATTCCGTGGACGAAGTTTTGAGATAAAGGTTTATCCATTGAGCTTCAAAGAGTTCTTCTCCACATCGGAACGAAAAGTTGAGGAAGCATTTGATGAATACATGATATACGGCGGAATGCCCCAAATTATCGACTTCAACAGCGACGAGCTAAAAAGCGAGTACTTGAAAAGCCTGTATGCAGAGACATATCTGCGCGACATAAAAGAGCGCTATCAAATTAAGAATGACGAGGATATGGACAACTTGCTTGACTTCTTGTCATCGGCAATCGGAAGCCTGACAAACCCGGCAAAACTTGCAAACACTTTTGTGTCTGTCAAAAAAGACAAAGTGAGCAGGAACACCATAAACAGCTATCTGAATTGTATCTGTGAGTCATTTCTTGCTGAACGAGCCGCACGCTATGACATCAAAGGACGAAAGTATCTGGACACTCCCTGCAAATATTATTTTACAGACCTCGGCCTGAGAAATGCACGGCTAAATTTCAGGCAACTCGAACCTTCTCACATTATGGAGAATATTATCTACAACGAACTGCGAACGCGCGGTTTCAACGTAGACGTTGGTGTTGTCCCCATTGTAAGGCGAAACTCAGATGGTCGGCAAGAGCGTGTACGCCTCGAAATCGACTTTGTGTGTAATCAAGGTAGCCGCAGATACTATATCCAGTCCGCCTATCAAATGCTTGATGAACAAAAGATTAGACAGGAAGAAGCTTCATTGAGAAATGTAAGTGATTCATTTAAGAAGATAATTGTTGTGGCAGACAACATTGTCATTCGCCGAAATGATGCAGGAATAACAACAATGGGCATTTATGACTTCCTGTTAAAGGAAAACTCTCTGGAACTATAGAAGCAACAGGATTATTCTCATGAAAAACGAGGGTGCCACTAATTGAGCAGCACCCTCGTGTATTCTGTACCGGATTGTCGTCCGGCTGGGTATATCGGTCAATTATCAGCGTACAGCCAGCTTACGGACCATCACGCCTTCGGCAGTCGTCACCTTGACCACAACCATTCCTTTGGCATTGATAGCCAGCGAAGTGCCGGCAGCGTGTCCTACGCGGATGCCGCTCATGTCGTATGCCTCAATAGCTACGGCCTCGGGGCAGGTCACGGTGCGTGTGGCTGCGTCATACGTCAGCTGCGCGTCAGCGTTGATGCCGTCCACAGACACCTGGCGCGTGCATACCAGCGAGAGGTTGTCTATCTTCAGCGTTGCGTATGTCGAAGCGCCGATGCCTCTGAACGCCAGGCGGTAGTCGCCCTCGGTGTCGAGTGTGAAGTTGTTGGAGACAAGCACATAGTGGTTGTTCTCGTCGGTTTCGCCGTATACCTTCTCGTTGTCGAGGGCATATATCACCTGCAGCGCATCGTCGCTGTTCATCGGGTCAGTGCCGATAAACACTTTGTATGCGTGGGTGTCATAGCTGCCGCCGTTGGCGTAGAATGACAGGGTGTAGTCACCTGCGGGGCAGTGGATAGCTGGCGAAACGAGCCAGTAGTCCAGTTCGGGGAATGTAGCCGAGCCGCCGGTCTTGAACTGCGCGAACTTGCCGCTGAGCTGCTGGTAGGCATAGCCGCTTACGATGCTCCAGCCGTAGTTTGAGCCTTCAGGATTGTATGCAGTCCACAGCGTGCCGCCGTCGTTGTCCTCAAAGCCGGTATTGTACGGCAGCGTCTCCACGCCCTGTAGCGTAACCTCGTTTGATTCAGCAGCCACGCCGCTCACGCCGCAGCTTACGGCACAGACACGGAATGAGTATGTGCCGTTCTCATCGAGCGCAGCAGTATATGTTGTGCCATTCACGCCCTCTGCGAGGAGTGTCTCGTCAGAACCTTTCACCTGCTTGACGGTGTAAGTGATGTTGTCGTAGTCAGAATAGCCGCCGTTGACTGTGGCAGTCGGGGCAGTCCACGTCAGAGTCACCTCGTTGCCGCTGAGTGCCGCGTTCAGGTTGCCGACAGCCTGAAGCTGGTCTGCGCCCACAAACAGGGTGACAAACGCCGGGATGCCGGTATTCTCAGCACTCTCAGCATATATCATGTATGTCACCTCGCCGTTGGGGACATTATAGTCTGTGTATGCGATGCCGTTTGGGCTTGTGGCAGGGCTGTTGACAATCATGCCGGAGGGGTTCTCGCCGAGACGACGGATATTCAATGTGGTCAGTTCTGCCACGCCGTCGGTAACAGTATATGTGGTGGGGAGCACCCATGACAGGTTGACGGTGTTGGCGTTGTCAGCAGCGACGGTAGCCTTCAGGTTTGACACCGCGTTGGGGACTTTGTTGTCGTTGGCGGGCATGTCAAATGTCAGGGCAGTGAGCTGCGGGTCCTGGTCAAAGCGCGCGGCGTTGTTTGTGAAGTCAGAATTAACCGTGACAGCATCGCCGGTCACAGGATTGTACAATGCTCCTGTTGCCGGGTCTATCTGCATGAAATACTCGTAGTCGGGGTGCATATGCGCATGGTAGAGCTTGCCGTCCGGGCCGAAAGACATCGACTGGAAGTCATTGGTTATGGCGATCTTCTTGCGCGAAGCAAAGCTGACAGCCTGGCCGGTGAAACGGTCGAGCTTGTACAGCTGGCGGTATTCGCCCATGGCATATATAGTGCCGTCAGTGGGGTTGCAAGCCAGCGCGATGAGGTGTTCCTCAACGGTCTTGCCGTTGCCGTTAACGGCAGTGATGTTGCCGGGCAAGCCGATGAGGGTGAGCTTGCCGGTCGTAAGGTCAACAGCGTGAAGCGCAGTCTTGCCGAGCGCACCGTTCTCGGCGCGGTTCAGCTCCATGAGCGCATACATGACATTGTGCTTGTAGTCGTATGACATGTCCACCACGCGGCCGCTGTTGGGAGCGGGAACGCTCTTGATGACAGACATGTCAGCAGCGTTGTAAACCACAAATTCGGAAGGCTCGAGGCCGTCGCCAAACAGGTAGTCGTAAGACAGCGTGTAGGCATAAAGCTTACCGTCCACCACTTCGCCCGCGCCGATTTGGTCGTCTGACGAATACGTGGTCTTGGTAATCGTCTTTGCATCGATGTTGTTGACAGGGAATGAGACGAATCCCCATTTCGAGTCCTTGCTGCCCATCTGGTAGGCACGCGCTGTCGGCACAGTGCCGTCCGCGAAAGCAGGGAACGCGGACGCGCAGCATACGGCTGCGGCAGTGAGCGTCAATGAGAGTTTTGTAAATCTGGTCATTGTTATAGTATTAGAGTTGGTGTCATCTGCAATAGATGTGCAAATGTAATTATAATTATCGAACCAGCAAAACAAAAATCAGCAAAGCCGCATCAAAAACGCTTGCCTTGCACGCGGATGTCAGCTGTTTTGCTTTGCAGCGGCCGACTTTTCGCGATACTCCTTGGGGGTCATGCCCATGACGGTGACAAACGAGCGGTGAAAGTTGCTCCTGTCGGCAAACCCGACTTTCTCAAACAGCGAGGAATAATGCAAATCGCCGTCCGCCTCGTCGATGATGCGTGCCGCCTCCTCAATGCGCAGCTTGATGCGCAGGCTGCGCAAGGTCATGCCGTAGTTGGCCTTGAGGAAACGGTTCAATGCCGGCGATGTCGCACCCATGCCGGAGGCTATCTCTGCCGCCGACACATCTGTCATCAGGTATTTCTTCTCCTCAATCCAGCGGCTGACAGCCTCCGCCAGGTTCCCGTCATTCTCCTCTGCCGGCTTCTGCGGCTCCTTGGCAGCAGCCTTGACTATGAAGCCTCCGGAAACGCGGTAGTTGACCACCGATATGCACACAAACACATAATAGACAGTGTATACGCACACAAACACATCGAGCAGCAGCGGACAGCCGTCGCCCACTATCACCAGCGCAAGAGCGCACACGCCCACACACAGCGAGGCATAGAACAGTTTCTTGATCGGCAGCAGCCGGCTTGTAGCGTCATCAGCATAGTACAGCTCGAGCCGCCGGCATGACCGCCGGTAGACGTTCTCGTATGAGTAGACATATATTGCAAGCTGCGCCGCATACAGGCCCACGCCCACCCACAGCACCGCCGTTTCTATGCCCTTGACACCAGATACCGACGATGCCGCGAGGACAGCGGCGTATGCGGCTATGGAGATGAACTGCGGCAGCACGACACGGCGTGTCACTACGCGCGTGTCCGTCATCGCCATGGCTGCGCACGTGAACAGCAGCGACTGGAACGAAGCGAACACAAGTACCACCGTGGAAGTCAGCTTCTGTTCAGCCACGTCGATAAACCCGGAGATGCAGAGCAGCACAAACGCCGCCACCATCGACAGGCGCACCTTGCGGAAAGCGTTCCACTCGCCTGTATGGGGTATCCGCACGAAGACCGTAATGACAGCGAGAGCCAGCATCACAGCCGACGAACACACGGAGAGCATATATGAATAATCCATCTGGTCAGAGTCTTATATCAGGTATGATGCAGCTTTCATCGTCCGCCGCACACTTGTCGCAGAACATCATACCGCCCCTGTTTCGGCACCAAATCCATAAGAGCGATACGTCATCTGCGCAATCGTCTACAAAGTTACTTATTATCAGCGTGAAGACAATGCTGCAGGGGAATTATTCTGCATTTTCAGGGTGCATTCCCGGGAATTATCCCGAGTTTTGGACGGACGTTTCGGTGACTTTTCCGCAAAAGCATACACTCAACGCACGCAGGGTGCGTCACGGCATCTGAGGGAGCAATGACTTGTGAACTGCACCCCAAAAACTGGACATGATAATAACAGCCCGGGGCTGCGCGGTGTGGCGCACCCCCGGTTATATGCAGAGTCCGGCATCCTCAACCGTCCGCCCTGCGCCTCCGCTCCACAAGACCTATGAAAGCGTGTGGACGCGAGACACACAGTGTCAATTCAAACGCCGGTATGTTGTTGGTCCGTCTTCGCCAGAAAGGACAAGTTCGTTGTCATCCACCTTCACTATTTTAGAATCGCTGGGTGTCAACAGGTCGCTTTTCATTTCCGATATATATGGAGATAATTCTTGTTTCGCTGCATTTGCCGCTTGTTGCAACTCATACAAGTTCGGGTCAGATAGTTCCATACCTGCAAAGACCACGCTTGCGTCGGTCGGCTTTTCATATAATCTGCCATCCTTGATTTCCCATGTTCCTGTATATGATATTTTGTATTTGAGAATTATAGAGTATTCATCATACAGATTGTAGGTGATTTGAAGTGTCCCATTAGAGTAGACCTTCTTGTCTGCGTCGTATGTGCAATATTCATCTGCTGTGAGTCGGGCTGTTATGCCGTCATCGACCACAATGGCAGTATCCGATACATCTGTGGCAGCAGAGTACCACTTTCCGACTATTTTTCGCTCCTGCTCGCTTTTGAACAGGTTGCAGCTCGTCATCACCACGGCGACGAGCGAGAGCATCAGAATGCTCAGTGTTGTTTTTCTCATGATTGAAAGATTTTATTTCTGGTTTTGTGAAGTATCTGTTTCCGCTGCTTCCTCTCGCTTGAGGCAGAGCCAGCGGAGAACAGTAGTTGTGTCACGGCATATTTCTGCCATGTCTATTGGCCGTTGAGTCTGGCGGAGTCCAGTTGATTACTTTGTTGAGTTTACTGTTTTTTTCATGCTCCTTATCGATGCACTTCGACACCACTCCAGCAGCAATGATGAGCAGAGCCAATCCCCAACGCTTGAGTCTGCTGATTGTCTTGTCTGTCATACGTTTATCGCTGTATATGATACTATGAAACCAGTTCCATCACTTATGTAGAGATCAATTGCTTCATACCCCTGAATGTAGCCTCTGTCTTGCACCTGTATATAATAAGTGCCCCCATCGCCTACTTCAACAGCTTTCCACTGTACGCCGTTAGTTGCAGTCTGAGGGTTGGTTAACGGTCGGAATAGCTTGGGATTATCAGTGTCAATGTATATTTCGCCCTCTTCAAAAACCATTGCGATTTCGCAATCTTCGGGAGTGCTGAATGTATCGCCGCCGTTATATGAAAAGCAAATGTCGATAGCCAACCAGTGTTCTGCATAGGCACACACGGTTGAAACGAGTGCGAAGAGAATTATGAGAAAGATTTTCTTCATATTATGTGGTATTATTTGTTGTTCAATCCTTGAATTTCATACCATGGGTGGAAATGGCGACTCCAATTCCGTCAAAATAGATGTTCCACAATTCTGGTTCTTTCTTGTAAGGGGCGATTTTCACAACACATTCGCTGGTCTTTTTCACGCAAGGTGTTCTATCAGTTCGGGTATTAGGCACCACCAGTTTGTTGACTCTGGCAAATGTTTCTGCGTTAGGGTATTGATCATTCACATAATACTCAATCGTCGTTTTGTATTCGTACCACTTTCCCGACTCTAAGCAAGCTTTGCGAGCCTTCTTGTCAGGAATTAGGAAGTATTTGATTTGAAAAGCAAATACTATCTGGCCTCCAAATGTGAGAGCAAGTCCTGATTTGTTTGGTGATCGTAATACTTCAATACCTTTTGCCCACATTGGAGCATCTTTGGGTCTGATGCTTTCCCAATCAGACCATTGTCCTTTATAACTAAAGGCGATGTATTGGGCAGTGGCATCATTGAATGCGCAAAGGCAAACAATAGCTACAACTGCACGCAGCAGAATCTTCAGTTTATTTTTCATGGCATATTGTTTTTGCAATGTTCTCTCGGAGCTTCGAGACTGTCGGTTTATGGATCTACTACTTTATAGGCCACGGTAAAGTCCTTATCGATGCCGACATAGATATACCCACAATTTCTTGCCAATACAATCATAATTAGATGCTGACCAACTTCATCATAACCATGATAGGTACATACATAATTGCCATTCTCATCATCTTCGCAATCAAGTTGTTCCAATACGTATGTCTGTGGTTCAGCAGAGAAAATGGACAAAGTGTTGTTCGATGGGTCTAATGTTACCCCAACTTCGCAGGGTTCGGGATCAGTCCAAGTATCTCTTCCATCGGTGGAGAACCATATTTCGACAGCCTTCCAGTAAGTTTTTTCGGCGTGGGCGGAGATGGTGGCGGCGAGGACGATAATCAGGAGCATCGCTGCCCGCATGAAGAGGCTGTTTCGGGTCTTGCCGCTTCGTCTTGTTGTGTATTCTGTCACGGAATATGTTTTTGTCTTGCCCTATAGACTCCCGAATTCAGGCGATTATACACAAAAAAAGCGCAGGAATCTGTATCTGTTGCCAGTCCTACCCTTCGAGGCTTCTCGCATTGCCCACTAACGTCGGACGGCAACGCAAGAGACCCACGCTGTATATACAAACCTTTACATCCGACTTGCATCCGACACGGACACAAGACCGGAAGCAGATATTCACATACCTACGGGCATCTATCGTTGCACTCTCCTTGACTTTGATATGAAATTTTGCGAGAATTTCCTGTATGCCAAGAATAAGCGCGGATAAACGCTTTGTTATTATGTCTGCAAGCGGCTTGCGGTTCAGGAGAGCCGCTTACTGCCTGCAAGCGCAAAGTTACAACATAGTTTCCATACCGCCAAATATTTAACATTTGCCGCCGCGAACACAGCATTTCCGTGAATGATTTCATCGCAACAAAGCAGTATCTCTACCTATGGGGGAATATGACTGTTTTTTAAGTGCTGACAAGAGGCTCTGAGTTCTCCGAGAGCTCTGAGTTCTCGTGCGAATGTTAAAGCGGCGGTTTCATCTCGGAGGGCGTTTGTAATTTTGGTGCGCAAAACAGCCGCTCCTACATTCGGCAGCGGCAAAAACTTTTCGGTAACATGAACACAAAAACCATTACTGCCGTGGCAATGGTATTGACCCTCGCCACGGGCTGCTCCCGGCGCATATATGTGCCGGTCGAGAACACGGTGACACGCACTGACACCAGGGCAACCGCATCAAAATTTAGCAGACAGGAGCAAGTCGCGAAGATAGTCCTG
>URTA01000059.1 GCA_900550645.1 uncultured Porphyromonadaceae bacterium | reverse complement strand
TATAAAATAAGGCGAATCTTGAAACAGTCCCCCAAAGTTAAATGAAAGAGCCGTGGGCGACCGCAAATAAACCCGCGCCGCCGCATATCAATACCCCAAAATTCATTATATTTGCAGCCACATACCCATTCTTCAAACGATAGCATGAATTATAGCGAAGCACACACTGATAGTATTTCTCCAAAAAAACGGAAATGCGAGCAGCCTCCTATCCAACATAATGTGTTTAAGAGGATTGGGGCGGTGGCGCTGGCTATTGCTGTCGCGTGGTGTTGCGCCAGTGCGCAGGAAACTGCGGACATTGCCGGCAAGGTAATTGACCAAGTTGCAAACGAGCCGCTGACCGGTGCATCGGTGATAGTAAAAGACGCGGACGGCAAAATCAAGAAATTCGCGCAAACAGCAAGCGACGGCTGCTTCTCGTTGCAGTCACAGCAAGGCAACGGATTCCGCCTCGAGGTGTCGATGATGGGCTATGACAAGTATTCAGCAGCAATTGACAGCATCAGTTTCCCGGTCACGGTATACCTCTCGCCTGGCAGCATACAGCTGAAGGAAGTCGCTATCAAAGCCGAGCGCATACGCGAGCAGGGTGACACGATAACATACGATGTGAGCAGTTTCACCCGTGCGCAGGACGGCTCAATAGGCGATGTGCTTCAGCGCATGCCAGGCATTGACGTGGACTCAAGCGGCAAGATTTCGTATCAAGGGACTGAAATCAACCGGTTTTACATCGAAGGTGCAGACTTGCTGGGCGGCAGGTACGGCATTGCCACCAACGGCATAAGCCCTGGTGATGTCGGCGCGGTCGAAGTGCTTGAAAACCACCAGCCGCTGCAGGTGCTGTCCGGCATCAGCTATTCAGAACAAGCCGCTATCAACCTGAAGCTGAAAGACAAGGCAAAAGCAGCATGGTCATGGCGCGGCAGCATTGGCGGCGGATGGTCGTCGCAGCCCGAAGGAGGGCTTTGGGACAGCAGCATTTTTGCCATGGCGGCAATGCCGTCATTCCAGAACATAACCACCTTACGGTCAAACAATTCCGGCGAAGACCTATCGCAGTATTCCAACGACCTGACAGCCGGCCAACGGCTGACAAACCTGAAACGATACATCGACATTGACCTGCCCGATGTGCCATCGCTCGGCGACAGCCGCACGCTCTTCAACCGCTCGGTTCTTGCCTCTACAAACAACCTGTGGAAACTGCGCAACGGCGAGATGCGTGCCAACATTGACTACTCTTACCACCGAAAAGCTTCTCTCTCCACAGGCATAACGACATACTTCCTTGATGAGGGCAACCAAGTAGTGCTTGAGGGAAGCAGCGGCAAGCAGCACACCAACTCTATCGGCGCACAGTTCATCTACGAACTCAACCGCAAGACCGCCTTTGTCAACAACACATTGCAAACCGACATAGACTGGAGCGACCTGCGGCTCGCGACTACCGGCACCGTTCCCAACGTGCAGACAGCTGACCTGCCGGACTATTTCGTCTCCAACAACCTGAAAGTGGTGAAACGCTTTGGCAGCAAACACCTCGTCAGCTTTGAGAGCATAAACCAATGGGAATCAATGCCGCAGACGCTGAATGTGAACATAGACAGCAACGATGCCTATTGGCAGCGGCTGCGCGACCACGCTTTTGCCACGCAGGAGAAAGCGGCATACGCTTTTGTCGTCAACGGACTGACAGTCAGTGCAGAGGCCGGCGTAAGAGGCTACCTCCGCTCCATGAACTCACAGCTGCATGACATACCCGAAGAGCTGAAAGGGCTGACCACCAATGCCATCAACACCGACTACTGGGTGCTGTACGCATCGCCGAGGCTCGAATATTGGCTGCGGCGCGTCAACATTGCCGTGAGCCTCCCAGTGAGCTATGCTCATTACAGCTTTGCAGGTGCAGTGCCGCAGCGTGACGACGTGTTCTTCTCACCCTCGCTGAGCTTCAACTGGAAGCCCAACAGTAGGTTCTCCCTCACGCTGCACGGCGGAATGAGCGAAACGCCGATCAACCTCTCCTCCATACACGAGGGGCTTGTATTGACCGACTACCGCACATTCAAGACCGGGGTCAAAAGCTTATACACCTCACGGATGCAGAACATCTCACTCAACTTCTCATACAAGCACACACGCCTCGGTCTGTTCGCCAACGGCATGGTGCTGCAATCATGGAACCACGCCCCTTACACCCTGTCGCAATACCTTCTGGGCGACTATGCCATATACAGCTACTCGGACGCGAGCAACGACTCGCGCCTGTTCACCGCTGTCGCCAACATTGGCAAGACGCTCAATTTCATGCGCGGCAGCTGCGAGGTATACGGCGCGTTCAACCGAAGCAAGGCGCGTATGTTCTCGCAGGAGACCTCAGTCTTCCCGGTCAGCTCCGCGTGGAGCGTAGGCTGCAAAATCAACGGCTCGCCGTGCAGCTGGCTCAGCCTGGACTGCTCCTTTGACTACTCGAGCAACAGCCTCTCGATAAACGAGATGAGCATCAGCGACCTGTCGCAGATGACCGGCAGCGTGAGCCTGTCGTTCACCCCGGCTGAAAAATGGCAATGTGATGTGTCGTGCGACTACTACCGCAACGAGGTGAGCCAAGACGTGTTCAAGGACATGGCGATGGTCGATGCCTCGCTGTCATACTCCCTCAACAAGCACATCGGGCTGTCGCTGAGCCTCGACAACATCTTCAACCGCAAGACATACAACTACACCACATATTCGCAACTGTCGTCATACGAGTCACTGCGCAGACTGCGCGGACGCGAACTGATGATTTCAATATCAATCAAGAAATGAGACACATCATCCCTGCATTGCTCATTGGCCTCGCCGCCGTGGCGGCATACGCTCACAAAGCGCAGATACGGGTCTGCTATGACTTCCACTTCCACGACCCGCGAGGCATAGAGAAGCACCATGAATACATGCTGCTCGCCGGCAACGGACACTCCAAGTTCTACAACGACCACACGCAATGGCTCGACTCGACACGCTGCACCTCCGACGGCGAAAACTGGTATCTGCAGACCGGGCTTGTAATAATGCAGCAAGCCATGGGCAAGTCGCCTACAGAGCAAGAGGCTATCCTCAACTCAGCCGGCGTAGGCCGTGACGCTGCTATGTACATAGTCCGCGACGACGACAAGTTCAAGGTGTGGGATGAGGTATACTATGAGTACCGCAAATATTCCGAACCAATAGAGCAACGCGACTGGGAGGTCTGCGGAGACAGCATCAAGACAATACTCGGGTATGACTGCGTCATGGCAGAGGGTGACTACCACGGACGGCGGTGGAAAGCATGGTTTGCCCCCGAACTGCCTATCGATGCCGGCCCGTGGAAGCTGCTCGGACTGCCGGGGCTGATACTCGAAGCAGCCGACACCACCGGCCAATACCAGTTCACCGCCACCGGCATAGAAGCGTCAAGCGTGACAATTCCCAAGGTATACGAGCCATTCGACTACGAGAAGACCACCCGCAAGGACTTCCTGCGGCTGTGCCGTTACCGCTACGACGATTACCAGGGTATGCGAAACCTGCACTTCGGACCGCACGCGGCAAAGGTGTCACCCGAAAAGATAGAATACGAAAGCGGCAAGCCCGGCTACGACCTGCTCGAAACCGACTACCGCTGACCAAACAGACAAATACAATTACTATATGAACAGATTCTTTGCATTAGTATTCACGGCATTGATGCTGTCGGTGAATGTCGTTTCGGCGAAAACCGCCGATGAGAAAATAGCGGAAGCTATGAACAGCTCGGACTGGTTCACCCTCGACTCGCTGTACCGCACAGAGCCGAAAGACTCGATATCGGATTTCCTCGAAATCTATTCGCGCTGTCTGCTCGGCAACCGCCTGAACCGTCCCGACGTGTCGATTCCGGCTTTTGGAGAACTGTTCAACACACAGTCATCAAACTTAGACTTGGGGCTGCTGCTCGCCTCGGCGCATCTGTTCTCAATGGACTTGAGCCGGACCGGCGACAATGAAAAAGCCGCGAAAGTGCTGACCTCCGTCCTCGACGCGACACGAGACTATCTGGTGCAACTGGACTCGACCGCCGTCAACAGGATACAGCGGCAGATAGACCAATACACGGCATTGTCGGCGTTCCGCCCGTACGCCATTTCCATAGCTGAAGGCACAGACGGCTCTGTCCCATTCAGGATAATACCCGTAGGCCCGGAAGATAAAGGGGGCGTGCTGATGCACTTGTCTGACAGCTACATCAACGGCATAGCGGCTGACATCACATTCGACACCGGCGCCGGCACAAATGTGATTTCGAGGGAGCTGGCACAGAAATTCGGCCTTGTTGAGCTCGATGCGAAAACCAAGGTCAGGGGCGAAGGCATGCAAAATGGGGGATATGCCATCGCCAAAGAGCTGAAAATCGGCAACATGACCATAACTGATGTACCCTTCTATGTAATGGACTTTTCTACCGGCAATGAAACGGCTGATGAGTATGGAGGGTGCTTCAGCATCGTCATCGGCAGCGAACTGATGTTGCAGCTCAAGGAGTTGACCATAGATTTCGACAACCGCCGCATCACCGTGCCGCGTGAAGCGCCGCAGCGCAGCGAGGCATATCCCAATATGTGCTTCTCCCAGTCAATGAACCTGCTTGCCAAAAGTGCATGGCATGGCATGCCGGTGCTGATGCTCGTCGATACCGGAAATGCGTCATACGGCTACCTCGGGCAACAATTCTACAAGAGCAACAAAGAGTTTGTTGCCAGCACAGGAAGCCTGGAGACGGTCAGGACAGCTGGCTTTGGCGGTGTCAATGCCTCGCAATGCTACCGTGTGCCGGAGATGGAATGTCAGATAGGTGGAAATTCTATCGTACTGCCAAGCATAGATGTCCATATTGAGCCGGCACATGCAGACGAAAAATACGAACATCTTATCGGGCTGAAAGCACTTATGCTCTTCGGCACAGTGCATTTCAACATGGCAGATTTCACCGTCACAACCACCCCCGCAAAGTAAGACTCCATCGCAACGATCCACACGATATATTGCAGTAAAGCAACCATTTCAAAGCACCTAAGATAATGGCGATGAACAAGTTGACAACAGAAGACCATGCTCTTTTCGAGTACATGCGCGGTCACTATGTGTCGGAAAATGAAAAAACATTCTTCGAGCAACTCCAGTACAAGCAGGAGAATGTCTTCACAACAGCCCATGAATTGATTATGTCTGAAAGCAACAACGCAGATGGCATATACATCGTGCGGTGCGAGTTCGAGGAATACATCATCGGACAGGAACGTGTAATCGAAGAACAGCACGTCATGAGTCTTTCGGAAGCATTGAACATAAACCTGAAGACAGCCAGATTGCTCGACAGAGACATGACACTATTCGAGTGGCTGCGAACTCGTGACTATTCAGGCGTAGAGTATAACCACAACTATGACGAAATTTGAATATGCAATGGGTTATGCAGTCAGGGGACGGTGACGGTCACGGGGGCAGACTCGCGGTTCTGACGGTCAACGGAGGTGACGACAAATGTGCGCGTCATGTCCTCCTCGTCAGGCAGCAGCACCGACGTGTAGGGCGTAATTGATATGATGGTCTGAGCGTCGTCCAGGTCTACCCTCTCGTCCTCGTAAAACTCGTAAACCACATATTTCACCACATCCTTAGCCGCCTGCCGGCGTCCGTGAGCCGGCGCGTTCCACTCGAGGTAAGTCTTGCCGTCGCGCTGCTCTATGTGCAGGTTTGACGGCTTTGCTACCGAGATGTTGTCGCCGTATGCCGGCGGTAGCGCGAGCGTTGACTGGTACGTCTGCGCAAGCTTGTCAAACGAACCGCCGTAGTTGCCCGTGACCCAATAGCCGTGCCACCACACGTTGCCCAGCACATTGGGATACTGGCGCGACAGCTCTATTTTGGCATCGAGTTCGTCAGGGCGTCCTGCGGCAGTATCCTTCTTGTCCATGGTGCGCTTCACGTCCTGGCCTATGTACAGCTGCGCATGGTGTATATGGTCGTTCCACCATTTCACGAGCTTGCGCGACGATGCCGCCGAGTGGTCAAGTTCCCAGTACAGCTGCGGAACGACATAGTCCACCCACCCTTTCTCGTCCCATAGCAGGATGTCGGCATAGAGGTCGTCATAGTTTTGCAGACCGTTGGTGTCCGACCCACGGCTGTCGCTCTTGCTGTTGCGCCATATACCGAAGGGGCTGATGCCGAAACGCACCCATGGCTTGGCAGCGTGGATGGCCTTGTGCAGCTGCTCTATTAGCAAATCCACATTGTGCCGCCGCCAGTCTCCACGGTCCATGCCGCCACCGAACTTGGCATACGACGCGCCGTCGCCGTCAAAGCGTGACGAACCAGAGGGGTACGGGTAGAAATAGTCGTCGAGGTGTATCGCGTCCACGTCATAGCGTGTTACGATGTCACGCACGATTTCCGTTATCAGCTCGCGGTTTTCAGGGTATGCCGGGTCGAAGAATGTCTGTCCGTTGTAGCGGAAGAAGCGGTGCGGCTCCTTGCGGCTCAGGTGGCCTTGCGGCAGAGCCTCCCCCTTTGCGCTGACACGGTAGGGGTTCAGCCAGGCATGAAATTCCATGCCGCGCTTGTGCGCCTCCTCGATAGCAAACTCCATGGGGTCCCACATCGGTGAGGGGGCTTTGCCGCGCTGCCCGGTGAGGTATGACGACCAGTCCTCTATCTGCGAGCGGTACAGGGCATCAGCCATCGGGCGCACCTGAAAGATGACAGCGTTGCAGCCGGCATCTGCGAGAAGACCGATCTGCTTGGCAATGAACTGCTTGGCCTGCTCCGTAGACATCTTGCGGAAATTCACCTCGCCCACGACGTGCAGCCACGCCCCGCGAAACTCGCGCTTCGGGTTGTCGGCTGCTTGCATGGGTGTAGCCAACGAGGCAAGCGCAGCCACTGCGGACAGCAACAAAGCCCGGCTACGGCGGCCGAAAGAACGTGCTATGAAATTCATGATGCAAATATGTTTTCGGGTCTCATTCTCACTGCAAAATTAATCAATATATCCCGATGCGCAAAGCACAGGCGTGCGGCACAGCTGTTGCGCATGCCGCCGCTTTTTACTAACTTTGCACTTTGACTGCGGGGATGGTGGCAGCTCCCCGCACGATTACTCATACATCATTACCGAACATGAGAACAGAATCTGAACTTCAGGGAGTCTCGCTCCTGGGCTGTCAGGGGACAAAATACCCCTCAGATTACGACCCCGGGATACTGGAGACATTTGAGAACAAGCATCCCGACCGCGAGTATGTGGTCACATTTGAATGTCCCGAATTTACCACGCTCTGCCCCAAGACCGGGCAGCCGGACTTCGGACGCATTTACATTTCATACATTCCCCGCGAGCGGATGGTGGAGAGCAAAAGCCTAAAGCTGTACCTCTTCTCATTCCGCAACCACGGCGACTTCCACGAAGACTGCGTCAACATCATCCTCAACGACCTGTGGCAGCTTATGAACCCGCGCTACATCGAAGTGCGCGGAGTGTTCATGCCTCGCGGCGGCATCAGCATACACCCGTTTGTGTGCCGTGGCGACAACAGCCACCAACACCTGTGCGCCGCAAGAATGGAGAAATCATTTGACTTCAACTCAATACCCGGGAAACAATGAGCGATAAAAAGAAGGACTGCATAATCGTGCTTTCGGGCGGCATGGACTCCGTGACGCTGATGCATGAGTACAAGGAGCGCATCGCGCTTGCCGTGACTTTCGACTACGGCAGCAACCACAACACACGCGAAATAGAGTGCGCACGCCGACAGTGTGCGCTGCTCGGCATACGCCACCTCGTGATACCCCTGAAATTCATGGCGGAGTATTTCCGCAGCTCGCTGCTCGACGGCGCAGAGGCGATACCCGAGGGCAACTATGACGACGACAACATGAAGTCAACCGTCGTGCCGTTCCGCAACGGCATCATGCTCTCCGTGGCGTGCGGACTGGCAGAGAGCAACGACCTGCAATATGTGCTGATAGCCAACCACGGCGGCGACCACACTATCTACCCGGACTGCCGCCCGGGGTTTGTAGACGCGATGGGCGAGGCTATGCGCCAAGGCACATTCAACGGCGTGCAAATCCTTGCACCCTACACGCTGATAACCAAGGGCGACATAGCGCGGCGCGGCGCGGAAATGGGCGTGGACTACAGCCTGACATACTCGTGCTACAAGGGGGGCAAGCGGCATTGCGGCAAGTGCGGCACCTGCATGGAGCGGCGCGAGGCTTTTGCAGATGCCGGCATCGAAGACCCGACTGACTACGAAGACTAACCCCTCAAAACACCGCTACTGACAGATGTACTACATAAAGAAGAGATTTGAAATAAGCGCAGCCCACAGCCTGCGGCTCAGCTACGACAGCAAATGCGCCAACCTGCACGGACACAACTGGGTCATCACGGTGGAGTGCCGCTCTCGCGAGCTGAACAGCGACGGCATGGTGACTGACTTCACCCGCGTCAAGGAGACCGTGATGTCGCGCCTCGACCATGCTGTAATCAACGACGTGCTCGACGTGAACCCGACAGCCGAGAACATCGCCCGCTGGATAGTTGACAACGTGGAGAACTGCTACCGCGCCGAGGTTCAGGAGAGCGAGGGCAACATCGCCGTCTACGAAAAGGACTGACCGACAGCGATACCAGACTCCCGTATGACGCGAAAAATCAACGAGATATTCTATTCGCTGCAAGGCGAGGGCGCAAATACCGGCGTGCCGTCGGTATTCGTGCGCTTCAGCGGCTGCAACCTCCGCTGCCCCTTCTGCGACACGAGCCACCAGCATGGGCGCGAGATAACAGATGCTGAAATCATCGCCGACGTAGCGCGTCACCATGCGCCCCTCACCATACTCACCGGCGGCGAGCCGTCGCTGTGGATAGACAGCGAGTTCGTCAGTGCGCTGAAAGAGGGAACGGGGTCACGCATCTGCATCGAGACCAACGGCACGAGACCCCTCCCTGAAGGACTGGACTGGGTGACGGTATCGCCCAAAAGCGGCATTTGCGGCTCTGACGGCGGTGACCTGCCTATATTGGCGCAGCACGCCGACGAGATAAAAGTCGTTGACTTGGGACAGCCACTCGACCCGTATTTCCGTCTGGCATGCCGCCGGGAAGACACGCTGATGTACCTGCAGCCGTGTCATGTCGAGGACGCAGCTGTGGCAGAGGCAAACCTGCGGCGCACAGTGCAGCGCGTGCTTGACGACCCGCGCTGGCGGCTGTCGCTGCAGACACACCGCATGATTGACATCCCCTGACACACGCTGAACGGTTGCGAAAGTGCCGGAAATTTTGTAATTTTGCGGTATGTTCGATTCCGGGTCATTTTTCGATACTTTCCTTGCTGACATCAACAGTCTCGAGGTGACGTGGGTCAACTCTGTGTTCAAACTGACCATGAGCATCGCCCTGGGGATGATAGTCGGCTATGAACGCAAGCGCAAGGGGCAGATCGCCGGCATACGCACATTCGCGCTCATGTCGCTCGGCGCGTGCCTCGCCATGATACTCTCCATCTATGTGCCGCAAGCATACCTCGGCCTTAAAAACGGCGACCCTGCGCGTATCGCTGCGCAGGTCATCACCGGCGTAGGCTTCATCGGCGGCGGCGCGATGATACAGAACAAGGGGTCTGTGCGCGGGCTTACCACCGCCGCCGGCATCTGGATAACGGCAATCATCGGCATGGCGGTAGGCGTGGGCATGTATGCGTGCAGCATCGTAGCTACGTTGATGTGCGTGGTGATACTCGGTCTGGTGGAGCGGTACGAGAAAGCCCGCCACGTCGGGCAGGAAAGCAAGGTGCTGAACGTCACCGTCAACCGCATCGTCAGCGACATAGCCCCGTACCGCCAGCTGTTCCGCAAAAACAAGGTATACCTCTCCACCTTCTACATTGACTACGACTATGACCACGATACAACCGTGGTGAGTTTTGTGGTCCTAATACCCACCAAGGGCAACCTGCTCCCGGTCATGGAGCAGATGCGCTCCATAGAACCGACACGCTCGATAACACTTTCAAGCCAGACTGATATATGAACGACAACACCAAACGACTTGCAACAGCATTGACCCTGCCCCTCGCGGCGTGGGCAACTGCCATTGCCGCTGCGCCGCAGCAAGACAGCCGCCAGAATGCCGTCACCGAGACAGCCGGCAAAACTGAGGAACACTCTACCGAACACACCGTCAACGGCCTGGTAGGCGACCTCGGCTTCGTCCTACTCCTCGGGGCGATAGTCACAATAATCTGCAAGAAGCTGAAACAGCCTGTAGTGCTTGGATACATCATCGCCGGCTTCCTCGCAAGCCCCAACTTCCTCTACCTCCCCTCAATCTCCAACCTCGAGAACATCGAGGTGTGGGCGCAGGTGGGCATCGTGGTCATCATGTTCACACTCGGACTGGAGTTCAGCTACAAGAAGCTGATAAACAGCGGCAGTTCAGCCATAATTACCGCACTGATTATTATTACGGGAATGACGTTTGCCGGCTTCGGCGTTGGCCGTCTGCTGCATCTCGACACGATAAACTGCATCTTCCTCGGCGGCATGATTTCGATGTCGTCCACCACCATAATCCTCAAAGCGTTGACCGACTTGGGCTTGCGGCAGAAGAAATTCGCCTCGATGGTATTGGCGTTGCTCATCATTGAGGACCTGTTCGCCGTCCTTATGCTCGTGCTGCTGTCCTCGATAGCCGTCGGCACAGTCGAGGGGTCAGAACTGCTGTTTGCCGTCGGCAAACTCGTGTTCTTCCTGATAATATGGTTCTTGGTCGGCGTGTATGTGCTGCCGTCGTTTCTCTCAAAGGCACGCTCCATGCTCAACGACGAGACCCTGCTGGTATGCTCGCTTGGACTGTGCTTCGCCATGGCGATATTCTCCGTGATGTGCGGCTTCTCGCTCGAGCTCGGCGCATTCGTCCTCGGCTCCATACTCGCCGGCACCATGGCGGCAGAACGCATCGAGAAGGTGGTGCAGCCCGTCAAAGACCTGTTCGGCGCAGTGTTCTTCATCTCCGTCGGCATGATGGTGCAGCCCGAAATTATAGCACAGTACTGGGGACAGATACTGCTGCTCGCAGTGGTGGTGATAGCCGGCATGATACTGTTCGGCACTATCGGCATGCTCGTGACCGGCCAGACGCTCAAGGTCGCGCTGCAGAGCGGTTTCACGCTGACGCAGGTGGGCGAGTTCTCGTTCATCATCGCCTCGCTCGGCATGTCGCTCGGCGTGCTTGAAGCCTCGCTCTACCCTATCATTGTCGCCGTATCGGTGATAACAATTTTCACCACGCCATATTTCATCAAGATGGCCGACCCAGTCTACGGCTGGGTGGAAAAGCACCTGCCGGAACGTATGCGCTCGCTGCTGACGCGATACTCCGCAGAGCAGTCCGAGGCAGACGACACTCGCGGCGCATGGAAGGAGATACTCGTCTCCAACGTGTCGCGCATCGTGCTTTACTCCGTCATACTCATAGCAATCATACTCGTTTCGCGGCAGTATATCGACCCGCTGTGCGCCAAGTACCTCGGCGAAAGCACCGGCAAGATAGTCTGCGTGGCAGCATCGCTGCTGGTCATGGCGCCGTTCATATTCGCCCTCACACGCGGCGCGGTGATGTCGCCCCAGCTGCGCAAGTCGGTCAGCAAGGATGACACGCGCTACCAAGTGCCGGTAATAGCCATGCGGATAATCCGCTGCATACTCGGCCTGCTGTTCCTCGTCGCATTCGTGTCATTCTCCTACACATCGACAATCGGCTGGATAGTCGGCGTGGTCGCATTCCTGCTCATCGCCCTCTTCGCCTCCAAAAGCTTCAAAACGCGCTACGACTCGCTGGAGCAGAAGTTCATTGACAACCTCAACATACGCGAAAACACCCGTTTCGGGACAAACAACAACATCGTTGACGACCTGCACCAGGCATACATCGAGGTCAGCCCCAACTCACCCTTCGTAGGCGACCGGCTGCGCGATTCGGGACTTCGCAAGGACTTCGGCGTGAGCATATCGAGCATACAGCGCGGACATCTGATGATGCCGCTCCCCTCCTCCGACGCCCGCATTTTCCCCGGCGACATACTCGGCGTAATCGGAACTGACGACCAGATAAAGCACCTCAACGACGAGCTGGAACTCGTGGAGAAAGCATACACCAAGCTCGATGTCAAGCAGCCCGAAGTGTCGCTGCGCAGCATACGCCTGACAACCTCGTCGCCTATCGTCGGCAAGCCGCTGGCACAGACCAACATACGCGAGGACTACTATTGCATCATCGTCAAGGTGCAGCGTGCCGACGGCGAGTTTGTCAACCCGCAGCCAGACACTGTGCTGCGTGCCGGCGACCTGATTTGGGTGGTCGGCGACGAGAGCCAGTTCAAGAAAATGAAATAACAGCATACATAAACCATATATGCAGCAGACAATTATAATATTAGATTGCGGTTCGCAATACACGCAACTCATCGCCCGCCGAATACGCGAGCTGAACACCTATTGCGAAATCGTCCCTTACAACAAGTTCCCGGCAGAGCGCAAGGGGATTATCGGCGTGATAATCTCCGGCAGCCCCTACTCTGTCAACGACCCTAAGGCGTGCCAGATAGACCTGCGCCCCCTGCGCGGCGAATACCCGCTCCTGGGCATCTGCTACGGCGCACAGTACCTCGCCAAGACCGCCGGCGGCACCGTCGCCTCGACAGACACACGCGAGTACGGCAAGGCTCACCTCGTAAACCATGACGACAGCGACAAGCTGATGCACGGCGTGCGCGACAACTCTGTCGTGTGGATGAGCCACGGCGACTCAATAGTCTCTACGCCATGCAATTTCCGCAACGTCGGCTCGACAGCTGATGTCGCCAACGCAGCCTTCCGCATAGACGGCGAGCAGACATGGGGCGTGCAGTTCCACCCCGAAGTGTACCACAGCGAGGACGGCATGAAGCTCCTCTCAAACTTCGTCAACGAAATTTGCCGCTCCGCCGGGACATGGACACCCGACTCGTTCATCGACTCTACGGTGCAGTCACTGCGCGAGCAGCTCGGCGATGACCATGTGGTCCTCGCCCTTTCCGGCGGCGTGGACTCGACTGTCGCTGCAGTATTGCTCAACCGCGCTATCGGCGACCGCCTCACCTGCATATTCGTTGACAACGGCCTGTTGCGATACCACGAGTTTGAGGACGTGCTGCGCAGCTACACCGCCGACATGGGACTGAACGTGATAGGCGTGGACGCCAAGGAGCATTTCTACCGCGCCCTCGAAGACGTGACCGACCCCGAGCAGAAACGCAAAATCATCGGCAAGGGCTTTATCGACATATTCGACCGCGAGGCAAAGAAACTGAAAGACATCAAATGGCTCGCCCAAGGCACGATATACCCCGACGTTATCGAGTCGCTCTCGATAACCGGCATGACCATCAAGAGCCACCACAACGTAGGCGGACTGCCCGAAAAGATGTCCCTCAAACTCGTCGAGCCGCTGCGCCTCCTCTTCAAGGACGAAGTGCGCCGCGTGGGACGCGCACTCGGCATCTCACAGACACTCATCGGCCGTCACCCATTCCCCGGTCCCGGACTGGGAGTGCGCATACTCGGCGACATAACCCCCGAGAAAGTACGCATACTTCAGGAGGCCGACCACATCTACATACAGGGGCTGCGCGACTACGGCCTGTATGACAAGGTATGGCAAGCCGGCACGATACTGCTGCCTATACGCTCCGTAGGCGTGATGGGCGACGAACGCACATACGAGAATGTCGTCGCGCTGCGTGCCGTCAACTCCACCGACGGCATGACAGCCACATGGAGCCACCTGCCGCACGACTTCCTCGCAGATGTCAGCAACCAGATAATCCGCAAGGTACGCGGCGTGAACCGCGTAGTCTACGACATCTCCTCAAAGCCGCCATCGACCATCGAGTGGGAATAATCCCTGCTCCCCGACCCGAAATACCCAGGGGGCTGCGACACACGCCGCAGTCCCCTCTGCTTCGTTTTGGCTTATGCCTCTCCCCCTCCTCGGAGTTCTCCGAGTACTCTGAGCTCTCCGAGAACCCCGATGCGTCCGTCAAACGTTAAATATTTGGCGGAGCGGAAATTTGGTTGTAATTTTGCGATTGTAAGTGTGGCGAGGCTCTCACGAGCCGCAGCACGCTTGCAGACATAAATATTGAAGCGTTTATCTTACGCTTATTCTTGATATACAGAAATTCTCGCAAAATTTCATTTGGAGTCAAGGATAAGACAATGATGGATGCCAGTTGGTATGTAATTCAACGGACAGACACTCCGCGAGGAATGTCGCCTGTTCTGTCGGATACATATACAGCGTAGGCTCTCTGCATTGTCGTCCAACTCCAAATGGCAATGCGAGAAGCCACTGTATGAAGGACGGCAAAGATACAGATTCCTGCGCTTTTTTCGTATAACCGCCTGAATCCGGGAATTTATAAGGCACCAAAACCGTATGCCGTGAACGGCCACCCCGTTCACAACAAACAAAACAAACATGACCATAGACGAACTAAACAGATTCAAAGAAAGAATCAAGACAATCAACGAACTTAACGAAGCGACAAAAGAGCCATCCTATCTATTCATAACTAATGGCAAGGCGACTTACGCAGAATTTTTGTCATTCGCCAACCTCAAATACTTCGAATATTTGATAGTCTTCGGGAACAGAAAGTGGAAAAATGGGAGCTATGTCAACACCAGCGCAGTAATGCTTGGAATGTTTACATGGGAGTACATGGGGACAGTGAAAAAAATTCCTCTTGAGAATGGGTATTCTATAAAGGATGTACAATTCACGACCTATAAATCAAGTTATTACAACGAATACAAGCCCAAATTCATTGTAGAAGCACCTGACAGGACAGAATCTGAGGTAAAACTTGAAGACTATTACTGTCCGCTAAACATTTCAGGGAGGCGGCAAGGAAAAAGGGCTGAT
>URTA01000058.1 GCA_900550645.1 uncultured Porphyromonadaceae bacterium | reverse complement strand
AATCAGCCCTTTTTCCTTGCCGCCTCCCTGAAATGTTTAGCGGACAGTAATAAATGTAAATTTAAGGCTCAGAAGTGCCATATCTCGGCAAAAATGGTTATATTTGCGGTGTGGCACTGAGTGTGGCATGACATGTGTCGGCCTCTTTCAAACAGGCAGCAATATCTGTTACGCCAACACCGCCCGGACATATACCCGCAAATGAGGCTGGCGCTGTAAACCTTTGGCGCGGATATTTGTCACAAGTATAACCAATACATTTGAGTTATGAAGAAATCAGTTTATCTCACGATGCTATTGCTCGCCGGGACAAGCTTGTTCTCGAGAGCAGACAATGACGTGTATGATGACGACATCTACTATAACCCGAAGAAAGACGTCGGCAATGTCCAGAAGGAAAGTGCTTATATCGAGAATTTCGGTGACATTGATGTCGATACGTACAACCGTCGCGGACAGTACTATACCACGCCTGTAGACACTATCGGCGAAGCTGTCGGCTCTGCCGAGGATTTCGTCTATACGCAGCAAATCCAAAAGTTCATCAACCCGACTATCGTAGTTGACAATTCAGATGTCCTGTATGATGTCCTGAACAACTCGTATGGCAACGTGACTATTGTCATAAACGACAACGGCCTGCCTGTTTTCAGTCCGTATGTCTATTCGTGGCCGTCTTACCGCTCATACTATTCCTATTGGGGACCGACATGGGGCTTCGGATGGAATGTGTGGGATCCGTACTATTCTTGGTACTGGGGGCCTTCGTGGGGTTATTATGACCCATTCTGGTACGGCTACGGCTGGGGCTGGGGACACACTTGGGGCTGGGATCCCTACAGACCCTACTGGCATCACAGCCATGACTACTATGCCAACCATTACCGTCCCGGAGGCAACCGTCATCCCAACTCGCCGCAAGATGGGTGGGCTTCAAACACCCGCCCCGGCGGCAACAGAGGCTACACGGACAACGGCAGTTCGCGAGGCTATAACTTCAACGGCAACGGACACCGTGTGTCAAACGGCACGGCTGCAAGCACTCCCACTTCTGGCAGCAACCGCTCCTCAACGATGCATCGCCAGAGCAACGGCAATTACAGTGCTTCAGACTCTCGCGTGAGCGGAACGACTGTCCGCAACGACGGCTCGTCTGGCAACAACCGCAGCTCCGCCACTAAGCAGAACTACAATAGCAACCGCTCTGCTACAAACTCGACTGTGCAGGGACGCACTACGACTAACAGCACATATAACCGAAACAGCGGTACGACGACGAACCGAGGCAGCTACAACAGCGGCACGACAAACCGCAATTCGGGCAACTCGTATAACAACCACCGAAGCACAACCAACACAAACAGCAACCGCAGCAGCTACAACTCCTCCAATAGCCGCAGCAGCTACAACAGCGGTCGCAGCAGCTCCTCAATGGGACGTTCGTCTGGCGGATTTGGTGGAGGAGGCCGTTCTTCCGGAGGTTCGCGAGGCGGCGGTGGCGGCGGCCGTCACAGATAACCAAGCCAACTCATATATGTCCGGCATCCACACTACCGGGTGCCGGGCATAATCATTCTATATAGAGTGATATAAACAACTCAATACCTTACAGCTCAAAACAGAAATGTCATGACAAAACAAATACTTCTGGCAGCCCTTGCCCTTGTCCCTGCAGCAGCGTTTGCACAGGGCGCGTTTGACGCATACTCTATAAGCCAGCCGGATCTGAAGGGTACAGCCCGCTTCATGTCGATGGGCGGCGCGTTCGGCGCACTTGGCGGTGACCTGTCCACGTTCTCTCAGAACCCTGCCGGCATCGGTGTATACCGCCGCTCTGAAATCGGCATAACTGTTGACCTGGATTGCCAGTCGTCCAAAGCAGAGTCCTTCGGACTGACAAACACCACGACGCAGACAAAATTCCTCCTCAACAATTTCGGCGGTGTCGCGACTTACAGACTGAACTCCGAAACTTGCCCGAACATCAACTTCGGGTTCTCGTACAACAAGGCTGCTTCGTTCAACCGCCATTTCGGCGGACGCATACCCACTCTCTACAACTCTCTCTCCAACTACATCGCTGGCGTGACCAACCAAGAGGGTGCGACTGTCGGCGACCTGGAAACGACAGACAACTACGACCCCTACAATCCCACCGACGGTGGTTATGTGCCGCAATGGGCTTCAATACTCGGATATGACAGCTACCTCATCACACCGCAGGGAGACAAGGACTCCCCCACCTGGACAGGCCAATGGGGAAGCAGCACATCCGGAGTCGGCAATTTCGAGATGTTTGAGAAAGGCAGCATCGACGAGTACAACATCAGCCTCGGCGGAAACATCTCAAATGTCGTGTACTGGGGCATGGATTTCGGCATTACTGACCTCAACTACCGCATAGAATCAATATGGGGAGAGCAGCTGCAAAATGCATACGTAGACAACCAGGGCGGCGTAGCTGCCAACTGGGATTTGTACAACAACTACCGCATGCGCGGCACTGGATTTACATACCGTCTCGGCGTGATATTGAAGCCGATTCAGGAGCTGCGCCTCGGCTTTGCCATACATACCCCGACATGGTACAACATCGACGAGGAGTACTATGGCGACGTGGATTACAACTATACCGGCGAGAACATGCCTCGCCCGGGCTATGCCACCACCAATAACGGCTACACAGCCACCAACTCCTACAATTTCCGCTCGCCGTGGAAATTCCTCGCCAGCATCGCCGGAATTGTAGGAGAACGCATGATACTCTCCGCCGACTATGAATGGACTTCGTACTCTACCATGAAGTTTTCCGAAGACAACCGCGAGTACTACTACGATGAAGACCCGTGGTACTGGGAAAACGGAATGGCAAAACAAACCCGCTCCTCAATAGACTACAACAGCCCTTACGGATATACCAACTACGACATAAGCAACTATTTCACGAAGACATCGACACTGCGTCTCGGCGCGGAGTTCCGTGTCACGCCGCAGTTCAGCGTCCGCGCTGGCTACAGCTATGTGACGTCACCGGTCAAGAGCCGCGTGGCAGACAACATGGAAACGGTCTACACCACCGGCACACGTCCACAATACGTAGTTGACAAATCCACAAACTATGTCACCTGCGGCTTGGGCTACCGTTACCAGAAGTTCTATATAGACGCAGCATACGTCTGGAAGCACCGTACAAGCGACTATCACGCATACACTCCTGACCCGGCAAATCCTAATATCCCGAGTCCGCAAGCCACCATCACCGACAGCAACAGCCAGATTGTCCTGTCGATGGGCTTCAAGTTCTGATACATACATTCAATCCAAATAGCGGGGGATGTCAAACGGCATCTCCCGCTTCTGCATCAAAAACGGCGGCAATAACACGAATTGTGGCAAGGAGGGTTGTGGCTGTGCGGAAAATTTCGTAAATTCGCAGTCTAAAATCAACCAAAGTAATATGGAAATACAAGGCAAAATAATAATGGATCTGCCCCTGTTGGAGGGCGTTTCCAAAGCCGGCAACCCATGGAAGAAGAAAGAGTGGGTGCTCGAGACTACCAATGTCGCGTACCCGCGCAAGGTAAAATTTGACGTTTTCGGCGACCGCGTTGACAATTTCAAGGTGCAGGTTGGGCGTGAGTACATTATAAGATGCGACGTAGAGAGCCGTGAGTTCAACGGCCGTTGGTACACCGATGTGCACGGTATAAGCTATACAGAAGTTGGCTCTACTCCAGCTGCCGCTGCCGCACCTGCGGCCAGCTTCCCGACACAGCAGGTTCCCGCAGGGGGAGCACCAGACTTCACTGCGACTGACGACTCCGACGACCTTCCGTTCTAAATCCCGGTTAAAAACCGAATGACATATATGCACGGCAGGAGATGCCAGGCGCAATCCGCCGCTTCTCCCGCCTTGTGTTTTGTATTCGATGATGTTTGCCAATAACGACTTAGCTCCCAACTGAATGACAGAACAAATCGGTTTCCTCTTTGACCTTGACGGTGTCCTTATAGACAGTGAAACAGAATACAGCCGCATTTGGCGCCATATCAATGAGGTGTTCCCTACCGGACAGCCGGATTTGGAACACGTCATCAAGGGGTGTACCCTCAAAAATATCCTCGACACGCATTTCCAGCAGCATGACCGCGAGGAGGTGTCTCGCATGCTCTACACACTCGCAGAGGATATGGTGTTCAGGTATATCACCGGTGCGGAGGAGCTGATTGACACGTTGTGTGCCAGGAATTTACCAAAGGCTCTTGTGACAAGCAGCGACAGCATCAAGATGGAGAAGCTGTATGCGCAGCTGCCAAAATTTCGCGACTGTTTTGACGCAACGGTCATTGCCAATATGGTGACACACTCCAAACCGCACCCGCAGGGTTATCTGATGGCTGCGAAGATGACCGGCGTATCTCCACAGCGGTGCGCAGTCTTCGAGGACTCGTTGCAGGGAGTACGTGCCGGCAAGGCCGCCGGCGCATTTGTTGTGGGTATTTCGGCAACACTCGGCAGGGAGAAGATTGAGCCAGAGGCAGACATGACAGTAGCTTCGGTGGCAGAAGTTGACTTGGACAGACTGGTAAAAATATTGCAAGAGCGATAAATGCCGAAAGAATTATGAGCAATATACCCCTTGCCGAGCGTATGCGGCCCAGGTCGCTCGACGACTATATCGGACAGACACACCTTGTAGGGCCGGACGGCATAATCCGACGGATGATAGAAACCGGCAATGTCAATTCATTTATATTGTGGGGTCCTCCCGGCGTAGGCAAGACCACTTTGGCCCGCATCATCGCCAATAAGGTCGAAGCGCAATTTTACACCCTAAGCGCAGTCACCTCGGGGGTTAAGGAAGTGCGCGAGGTGCTGACCAAGTGCGAAGCCGCCGTCAACGGTCTCTTTGCCAAGGCGCGTCCGATACTGTTCATCGACGAAATCCACCGTTTCAACAAGTCGCAGCAGGACTCGCTGCTCGGCGCAGTAGAGCGTGGAATAGTAACACTCGTAGGAGCGACGACCGAAAACCCCTCGTTTGAGGTAATCCGTCCGCTGCTGTCGCGTGCGCAGGTATATACATTGAAGCCGCTCGAGGCGGAAGACTTGCGGAAACTCCTTGCAAATGCGCTGAGCAAAGACGACGTGTTGTCAAAGCGCGAAGTCAAGATGGTGTCTGACAAGGCATTGCTGCGGTATGCCGGCGGTGATGCACGTAAGCTGCTCAATATTATTGACATCCTCGAACAGTCAACACCCCAGGGTGAGCCGGTCGTTATTGATGATGACAATGTCGTATCACGCTTGCAGGAAAATCCGGCGGCTTACGACCGCAACGGCGAGATGCACTATGACGTGATTTCAGCGTTCATCAAGTCTGTCCGCGGCAGCGACCCCGATGCTGCCGTATATTGGCTGGCGCGTATGGTCGAAGGGGGCGAAGACCCATTGTTCATAGCGCGACGGCTGATAATCCTGGCGGCAGAGGACATTGGCCTTGCCAACCCCAACGCGCTGCTGCTTGCCAACGCCACTTTTGACGCTGTACACAAAATAGGCTGGCCCGAAGGGCGCATACCATTGTCGGAATGTACCGTTTACCTCGCCACCTCGCCCAAAAGCAATTCGGCATACATGGCGATAAACAACGCGCAGATTGCCGTGCGCGAAACAGGCAACCTGCCCGTACCGCTGCACCTGCGCAACGCACCTACCAAACTGATGAAAGACCTCGGCTATCACGACGGCTACAAGTATGCGCATGACTATGCCGGCAATTGGGTGGAACAGCAGTATTTGCCCGACGGCATCACCGAACAACGGTTCTACACCCCTGGGGACAATGCCTCAGAACGCAAGATTGCATCTGCAATGCACAAGAAGTAAGGGGGGTTATCCTTCCCAATTGCGGCCGTCGAGGCCAGCTGTCTGCTCGATGAAATACCGCGGACGGCGTTTCACCTCCTTGTATATCTTGCCGACATACTCGCCTATGATGCCGCACGCCAGCAGTATCGCACCGCCGATGAACCAAAACGACACAAGCAGTGATGTCCACCCGGGAATTGTGCGCCCGGCTATGTATGAATACAGGCCGTATGCTATCACCACCACTGAAATGAAAATGAAAAACAGCCCGAGGTATGTGATGTAGCGCAGCGGACGGACGGAGAATGACGTTATGCCGTCAATGGCAAACCCCATCATCTTCTTGAACGGATATTTTGACTCGCCGGCGAAACGCTCTTTGCGGTCATAATATACCATCGCCGAAGGGAAGCCCAACGACCGCACCATGCCGCGCAGGAACAAGTTGCGTTCCGGGAATGACACAAGAGCCTGTATCACACGCTGGCTCATCAACCTGAAATCAGCATGATTGTAGACTATGTCGCCGCCAAGTCCGTTCATCAACCGGTAAAAAGCCTGTGCGGTGTGTTTCTTGAACATGGTATCAGTCTTCCGCTCACGCCGCACACCATACACAATGTCTATGCCCTTGTTGAAGTACTCAACCATCTCATAGATAGCCTCCACATCGTCTTGCAGGTCGGCATCTATCGATACTGCTGCGTCGGCATTGGCGGCAGCCCATTCCAACCCCGCCCACAGAGCCTGCTGATGCCCAGCATTGTGAGCCAGCTTCACCCCTGCGACATCTTGTTTTTCTGCCGAATAGGCCTCTATCAATTCCCAAGTGCGGTCACGGCTGCCGTCGTCTACGTAGAGCACCAATCCGTCGTCAATGCTGCCACGCGACTTGAGGTTGGCAAGGACGCGGGTCAGCTGTTCTGTCGTTTCGGGCAGGACTTCCTCCTCATTGTAACACGGCACTATGATTGCTAATTTCATGCTGGTCGATTTGGGGTTAGACTTTTCTCGATGCAAAATTAGTCGAAAAACCGCTGATTGTCAAATATACGGCAATGATAGTTGCTGCCAAAGCGTACCAGCCAATTAAAGCCGGTTGTTTGACCACGGTTGTCAATGCGCGTTGTCGCGTCAACTACATTTAACAATGTCTTCTGCAATGCTTGTAATCAGGTAGTGTTTTACAATTCAAGTGCGGTTAGAATCGTGCAGCTATTCGCAATCGGCATAAGTTTTGCATGCGGCAGTTGAAAATTGAATCATTAACCGCCTCGTGGCCGGCAGGGTGATTTCCATGTCTGCCACGGCGAATAAACAAACATAACTATCATGGCAACCGGTAAAATAGGTGTTTCAACCGAGAATATTTTTCCAGTAATCAAGAAGTTTCTCTACAGCGACCACGAGATATTCCTTCGTGAACTCGTTTCCAACGCTATCGACGCGACACGCAAACTGCAGACACTGTCAGCCTGCGGCGAGTACAAGGGCGACCTTGGCGAGATGCGTGTCACTGTGACCGCAGACAAGGAGAAAGGCACGCTCACTGTCTCAGACCACGGCATCGGCATGGATGCCGACGACATCGACAAATACATCAACCAGATAGCATTCTCCGGCGCAGAAGAGTTCCTGAACAAGTACAAGGACACCGCCAATACCATAATCGGTCATTTCGGCCTTGGCTTCTACTCGGCATTCATGGTGTCGAAGAAGGTCGAGATCCGCTCACTCTCATACAAGGAGGGAGCGACGGCTGTAAAATGGGTATGCGACGGCTCTCCTGAGTTCGAGATGTCTGAAACGAAAAAAGCAGAACGCGGCACAGATGTCATCCTGTATATAGATGATGAAGACAAGGAGTTCCTGGAGCAGAAGCGTATCGACGAGTTGCTGCGTAAATATTGCCGCTTCCTGCCCGTCCCCGTAGTGAGCGGCAAGGAGCAAGAGTGGAAAGACGGCAAGTATGTCGATACTGACCGCGACCATGTCATCAATGCTACAGAGCCGCTATGGACCAAGAAGCCGACCGACCTGAAAGACGAGGACTATGTCAAGTTCTATCACGAACTCGTGCCGGGATTTGAAGAGCCGATGTTCTGGATTCACCTCAACGTGGACTACCCGTTCACTCTGACCGGCATACTGTATTTCCCGAAAATCAAGAGCAACATCGACATCCAGCGCAACCGCATCCAGCTGTACTGCAACCAGGTGTTCGTCACCGACCAGGTGGAGGGCGTAGTTCCGGAGTTCATGACACTCATGCAAGGCGTAATCGACTCTCCCGACATCCCGCTTAACGTAAGCCGCAGCTATCTGCAGGCAGACCGGCAGGTCAAGAAGATTTCCTCATACATCTCAAAGAAGGTGGCTGAGAAACTGACCAAGATGTTCCAGGATGACCGCAAGGCATTTGAGGAGAAATGGGACGACATCAAGGTGTTCATAGAATATGGCATGCTGACGGACGAGAAGTTCAAGGAAGCCGCCAATAAATTCTTCCTGCTCAAGGATACCGATGACAAGTATTACACTCTCGACGAGTACAAGACACTCATCGAGACCGAGCAGACGGACAAGGACGGCAACATTGTGGCTCTGTACACTACAGACAAAACCGCACAGTATCCATACATTCAGACAGCCAACGGCAAAGGGTACAATGTACTGAACATGAACGGCGACCTCGACAACCATATAATCGGGCTGCTCGAGAACTCGGACGAGAAACGACGCTATGTGCGTGTGGATGCCGACATCATCGAGCGTCTTATCGTAAAGTCTGACGAGCCGAAGAATGACCTGTCGCAGGACGACACCGAAATACTGTCAGCCCTGTTCCGCTCGCAGCTTCCCAAGAGCGACAATGCGCGGTTCATCGTCGAACTCCAGCAGTTGTCGGCCGACAGCATGCCGGCTTCAGTAACCCAGGACGAGTATATGCGCCGTATGAAGGCAATGGCTGCCATGCAGCCCGGCGGCGGGTTCTACGGCAGCATGCCGGACAGCTATTCGCTTGTTGTCAACACGGCACAGGCAAGTGTGCGCAAGGTAGCTGACGAAGCTCTCGCTGCGCTGAAGGAGGAAGTCGGCCCGATGCGCGAGGAGATTGCCAAAGTCAACGCTGAAATCGAGAAGGCCCGCAAGGAAGCCGAGGAGAAGAAAGAGTCCGCTCCCGATGTCACAAATCAGGAGAAAGCTGTCGCTGAAATGCGCGAGCGAGAGGAGAAGGCAATCACAGAATACGCTACAAAGCAGCCTCTGTTGCGCCAAATCATCGATTTGGCACTGCTTCAGAGCGGTCTGCTCAAGGGAGAAGAACTGACAGCGTTTATACGTCGCAGCGTCAGTCTGCTCTGAAAATCCTGACCATTGGCCAGCCATACAGCCCCGGCACTGCATTGTGTCGGGGTTTCTTTTTTCATAATGTCATATCGATGCGCCAACATATTAGGGTTATTATTTCGTAAATATGTTGTTTAACATGTTTTCCAAACCGCTCTATCTCGGGGAAAAACGCTAAATTGCAACCGTTTTTGCGAGGGTTATCCTTTCGCAGAGACCACACAAACTGATAATCATCAAAAATCTTATACGTCATGAAGACTTACAAGACAAACGAGATCAAGAACATAGCACTGTTGGGGTCCAAGGGCTCCGGGAAAACCACACTCGCCGAGTCAATGCTCTTCGAGTGTGGACAAATCAAGCGCAGAGGAACAATAGAGGCTGGCAACACCGTCTCTGACTATTTCCCCGTAGAAAAGGAGTATGGATACTCTGTATTCTCCACAGTATTGAATGTGGAGTTCGGCAACAAGAAACTCAATGTAATAGACTGCCCGGGAGCAGATGACTTCGTGGGCAACGCATATACAGCACTCGGCGTATGTGACACTGGTGTCATTGTCATTGACAGCGAGTATGGCGTAGAAGTCGGCACACAGAACACATTCCGTGTAGCGACCAAACTGAAGAAGCCGGTAATCTTCGCCCTTAACCAGATAGACGGTGAAAAGGCGGACTATGACAACGTTATGCAGCAGATGCGCGAAATTTTCGGACCGAAAATCGTCGCCATCCAATATCCGCTGGAGTCTGGTCCCGGTTTCCACTCGATGATTGACGTACTGCTGATGAAAAAATACGAATGGGGACCCGACGGCGGCGTGCCCACTATCAGCGAAATACCGGAAGACCAGAAGGAAAAGGCAGCAGAACTGCACAACGCGCTCGTTGAGGCGGCAGCAGAGAACGACGAGACCCTCATGGACAAGTATTTCGAGCAGGGCAGCCTGACCGAAGACGAGATGCGCGAGGGCATACGTAAGGGTCTTGTGGACCACTCTATCCTTCCCGTGTTCGTGGTCAGCGCACTCAAGGACATGGGCGTACGCCGCATGATGGAGTTCCTCGGCAATGTATGCCCCGGCGTGGCTGACGTTCCCGTCCCCGAGACTGTGGACGGTGTTGAGGTCGCTCCCGACGCCAACGGCCCCTTGTCGCTGTTCTTCTTCAAAACTTCGGTCGAGCCCCACATCGGTGAAGTCTCATATTTCAAGGTGATGAGCGGCACTCTCAAGGCAGGCGCAGACCTGGACAATGTCACCCGCAGCAGCAAGGAGCGTCTTGCCCAGATATTCACTGTCAGCGGACAGCTCCGCAATGCGGTCGAGGAGCTGCCGGCAGGCGACATCGGCGCGGCTGTCAAGCTGAAAGACGTGCGTACAGGCAACACCCTGAACGAGAAGGGCTGCGAGTATGCATTCGACTTCATACAGTACCCTGCTCCCAAATACACTCGTGCCATCAAGCCTGTCAATGAGAGCGAAGCGGAGAAACTGGCCGGCATCCTGACACGCATGCACGAGGAAGACCCGACATGGCTCGTCGAGCAGTCCAAAGAACTGAAGCAGACCATCGTCAAGGGACAGGGCGAGTTCCACCTGCGCACTCTCAAATGGCGCATAGAAAACAACGAGAAGCTGCAGGTAGAATACATGGAGCCGCGCATCCCCTATCGTGAGACCATTACCAAGGCCGCTCGTGCTGACTATCGCCACAAGAAGCAGTCCGGCGGTTCCGGTCAGTTCGGTGAGGTACACCTCATCATCGAGCCGTATACCGAGGGCATGCCCGAACCCGACACATACAAGTTCGGAAACCAGGAGTTCAAGCTCAATGTGCGCGACAAGCAGGAGATACCTCTGGAATGGGGCGGCAAGCTCGTGGTCTACAACTGTATCGTCGGTGGCGCAATCGACGCACGCTTCATCCCCGCTATCGTCAAGGGCCTCATGGATCGCATGGAGCAGGGACCGCTGACCGGCTCGTATGCCCGCGATGTACGTGTGATGATATACGACGGCAAGATGCACCCGGTTGACTCGAATGAAATCTCATTCCGCCTCGCCGGCCGAAACGCATTCTCCGAGGCGTTCCGCAACGCCAACCCGAAAATCCTCGAACCTGTATATGACGTTGAGGTGCTGACCCCCGGCGACACCATGGGCGACGTGATGAGCGACCTGCAGAGCCGCCGTGCCATAATCATGGGCATGTCGTCTGAAAACGGCATGGAGAAACTCTCCGCCAAAGTGCCTCTCAAGGAAATGTCTTCTTACTCGACCTCTCTGAGTTCAATCACTGGCGGACGCAGCTCGTTCACAATGAAGTTCTCCAACTACGAGCTCGTACCGGGCGACGTGCAGGAGAAACTGCTGAAAGAGTATGCAGAAACCCATCAGGACGATTGATGGAATAACAATTTCAAACGACTGGTGATACACAGCGGCTGCGTCGTAAACAGTTACGACACAGCCGCTTTTGTTGACCTTGGACTGGAAGCAAGAAGCCGAAGCCTGTGTCTGTAGAACTTGTTTTCAAATTACATACTTGGGTGATAATCGGATTTTTACTAACTTTGCATCAGTTTAGGTGACAGCCATGAGCGGCGCCAGCGGCGCAATGCCGCACTGCCAGCGGTTGTATTTTCCTCATTTCTACAGGTTTATGTGAGGGATAGACTCAAATATATGAAAGGTAAAAAGATTATGGATTTGCCCGGCGGCGAGAGCTTGTTGTTTGAAGTCAGCTGGGAAGTATGCAATAAAATAGGCGGAATATATACAGTGCTTTCCACCAAGGCGAAGTCACTTGCAGCGACCTGCGGAAACCAGTTGGTTTTCATAGGCCCTGACGTATGGCGCAACGGTCGCGAATCACCTGTGTTCCTTCCCGACCCATCCTTGCTCGCCGATGCGGCAGCAAACGTCACCCTGCAATACGGCATATCGCTACGTGTCGGCAGGTGGAATGTCCCAGGACAGCCTGTCGTCGTCCTCGTTTCATTTGACGGCGTATATCCTCATCTCGACGAAATATTCGGCATGATATGGTCGCGCTTCGGCGTGGACTCGCTGCACGAATACGGCGACTACCGCGAGGGCTGCGCTTTCGCAGTTGCATCTGCAATCGTCATTGACGGCATTGCCCGACATCTCGGCCGTCGCCAGTGCGACATAACTGCGTTGTTCAACGAGTGGACATCGGCGATGGGACTGCTGTATCTCCAGACTGTCTGCCCGGAGGCGGCAACTGTGTTCACCACCCACGCCACAAGCATCGGACGAAGCATCTGCGGCAACGGCAAGCCGCTGTATGACTATTTCACCGGCTACAACGGCGACCAGATGGCTGCCGAACTGAATATGCAGTCCAAACATTCGCTCGAGAAAGCCGCTGCCCATGCCGCCGACTGTTTCACCACAGTGAGTGACGTGACAGCCCGCGAGTGCCGCCAGCTGCTCGACATTGCCCCGCAGGTAGTGACCCCCAACGGGTTTGAACCGAATTTCGTGCCGGCGAAAAGGACGTATGCTGCACTCCGCCGCAATGCCCGTAAGCGCATACTGGAAATAGCCTCCGCATTGACCGGGAAAGCTTGGGAAGACGACACATTCATAGTCGCCACATCTGGCAGAAACGAATACCGCAACAAGGGCATCGACATGTATATTGATGCGTGTCTTCGCACTCGAAACAATACGGCTGACGGCACACGTGACATACTGGCTCTTATCCTTGTCCCGGCATGGGCGAAATGCCCGTCCCCTTCACTCACGGCAATTCTTGCCGGCGAAGCAGAAGCGCCGGCGACTCCCGACTATATGACGCATTTGCTCAATAACCAGGATAGTGACGCTATCGCATGCCGTCTGCAGGATTGTGCTGGCAATGCCTCGGACTCACGCCTCGCAATAATCGACATACCGTGCTATCTCGATGGTCACGACGGGGTGCTTGACATACCATATTATGATTTCCTCCCGGCACTCGACATGACAGTGTTCGCGTCATACTATGAGCCGTGGGGTTACACCCCGCTTGAAAGCATTGCCTTCGGCGTGCCTACCGTATCGACCGACAAAGCGGGGTTTGGCGAATGGGTGCTTTCCAATTTCGGCAACAGTTTCGCCGAGTCGGGAGTTCATGTCATAAGCCGAACAGACTCAAATTATGACGATGCAGCCGCCGCAATTGCAGCGGACATCACATGCCTTGCGTCAACCGACACCGATGCACTGACGCAATACCGAGACCGTGCGGCGCAGGTTTCCTCTGCCGCAGACTGGTCGCATTTCATCATCCATTACCATGAGGCATTCCGTGTCGCAAAACGCCGCAGAGACGAGCGCGTCGCTGATGCCCCGAGCAACAACCAATGACATTTCACGAATAGATATAGAGTATATGAAACTTCAAGTAAGCAACACCAACCAGCCCACATGGCGCAACGTCACAGTGCTGGCGCAGCTTCCACCGCAGCTCAAGGCTCTCGAGGAACTGTCGAAAAACCTGTGGTGGGTATGGAACAGCGAGGGAAAGTCCCTGTTCCGTGACCTCGACCACGACACTTGGCGCAAGGTTGGGGAAAATCCCGTGCTACTGCTGCAGAACATCAGCTACGAGCGTTATCAGGAAATCCTCGCCGACCCGGCAATGATGAAGCGCATCAACGATGTGTATGCGTCAATGCAGGAATACCTGAGCCAGCCCATGCGTTCCGACATCCCGTCGGTAGCATATTTCTCTATGGAGTACGGCCTGTGCAACTGCCTGAAAATATATTCCGGTGGCCTCGGAGTGCTTGCCGGCGACTATATAAAACAAGCGTCTGACAGCCGCGTCAACATGACAGCCGTCGGTTTCCTGTACCGCTACGGATATTTCAAGCAAGACCTCTCCATGGACGGTCAGCAGGTCGCTACATACGAGGCACAGAACTTCGACCAGCTTCCTATCGAGGCCGTGCTGAGCAATGACGGCCAGCCGATGGTGCTCGAAGTGCCGTTCCCCGGACGCATAGTCTATGCACATATATGGCGCGTAAACGTCGGGCGCATGAAGCTGTACCTGCTCGACACCGACTTCGACATGAACTCCGAGTTTGACCGCAGCATAACCCACCAGCTGTACGGCGGCGACTGGGAGAACCGCCTGAAGCAGGAGATCCTGCTCGGCATCGGCGGTATCCGCGCACTGCGCAAGCTGGGCATCAAACACGACGTATTCCACTGCAACGAGGGACACGCCGCTTTGATCAACGCTCAGCGTTTGGTAGACTATATCCAGAACGACGGCCTTTCATTCAACCAAGCGTTGGAGGTAGTTCGTGCTTCCGCCCTCTATACGGTACACACTCCGGTTCCGGCAGGTCACGATTACTTTGACGAGGGTTTGTTCGGACGTTACATGGGTGAGTTCCCCGGCAAGTTAGGTATTAGCTGGCAAGATTTCATCGACATGGGACGTGAGAACCCAGGTTCTAACGAGAAATTCTCCATGAGCGTATTCGCCTTGAACACTTGCCAAGAGGCTAACGGCGTAAGCTGGTTGCACGGTAAGGTTTCTCAGCGCATGTTCGCCCCGGTTTGGAAAGGTTACTTCCCGGATGAACTGCACGTTGGTTATGTAACGAACGGTGTACATATGCCGACTTGGGCCGCTACCGAGGTGAAGAAATTCTATGCGGATAAATTAGGCACGAAGCTTTTCGAGGATCAATCAAATCGCAAATGTTGGGAAGGAATCCAGAATGTATCCGACGAGGAAATCTGGAATCTCCGTATTACCTTGAAGAATAAATTGATTGATTACATCCGTGTTCAATATAAAGAT
>URTA01000057.1 GCA_900550645.1 uncultured Porphyromonadaceae bacterium | reverse complement strand
ATCAGCCCTTTTTCCTTGCCGCCTCCCTGAAATGTTTAGCGGACAGTAATAATTCGTTTTCAGGAACGGATACAATGCCTTGCCCTCAGCCAATGCGCTGCTGATTGTGTCATTGTCGTTGAAGCTGGATGCGAAGCGTATTATTTCGTCGTCCTTCTTAATGTCATCCAACTTTATCGGGCGTGTCAGGTACAGCCCTTCGAGGCTGCGGACACGGCTTAGTGCAACGTATAGTTGCCCTGCTGCGAATGTGCGGCGAGAGAGGTTGAGTATCATCTTGTCAAATGTGAGTCCCTGGCTTTTGTGTATGGTAATCGCCCATGCCAGTTTCAGCGGATATTGGGTGTACGAGCCGGTTGTCTCTGTTGTTATCCGTTTGTTGACTTCATCAAACGAGTATTCGTATGATTCCCATACGGATGGTTCTACGTCGTATGTCTGGTCTCCTATTTTTACTTTGACTGTGTTACTGTCAAGTGCAGTAACTGTCCCGATAGAGCCGTTTACCCACCGCTGTTGCTTGTCGTTGCGTGTGAACATGACCTGGGCTCCCACTTTCAGGCTTATTTTTTTCGGGGCGGGCAGTGCGTCGTCGCTCAGTTCGGTTTTCTTATTTCCCTTCTTGTCGAACTTGCCTTCAAAAGTGCCGATGAAAGTATATTGCTGGGCCTGTATTTCTGCCAGCCGCTGTTCGTTGTGTTCATCTGCCACATTTTTATATGGCGTCAGCGTTATGATTGGTTGTCCCGATTTGTCTGGAGTGACGCACCGGGCGTTCAAAGCCGCCAAATCTCCGCTCGTGCAGTAGCCGTTTCTGATATGGTTGAGTATATCGAGAAACGCCTGCTCATCCTGGCGGTATACCTTGACGAACTCGATAGTCGGGAGATTTAGGCGCTTGAACACGTTTGCCTTGAAGAAGAAAGGAGCTTCGGTATCATAGTAGAATTTAATCGCGTCTTTTTCCGGGCCTGATTTGAGGACAGGGGGCAGCTGGAACATGTCGCCGACAAATACCATTTGCTTTCCGCCGAAGGGCAGTTTGTTGTGCATCACGTCTCTCAGCGTGCGGTCGATTTGGTCTATGATGTCGCAGCGTACCATCGACACTTCGTCGATGATGAACGTGTCGCATGAGCGGATGGTGTTCAGCTTGATGCCGTTGTGCCGCTTGACTTTTGTGTCCGGCGTTTGGACGTTGAAGTCGAACCCGAAGAATGAGTGTATGGTCACGCCGTGTGCCGTAATGGCTGCTATGCCTGTCGGCGCAAGTACGATGAACTGTTTGTCGATCAGCTTCTGGACGTTGTTCAGGAACGTGGTTTTCCCGGTACCGGCTTTGCCGGTCAGGAAAAAACTTTTGTTCGTGCTGGCAATCAGGTCGTATGCCTGAGTTTGACGCAGGTTTGTTGCGTCCAGTCTTGGTGTGTTGTTGTCTTGCATGATATGAAAGGTGTTTTGTTTCACGAAGCGCGTAATTCGCTTTCCAGGATGGGTCTTACTGCATCCAGTTTCTTGATTGTCTCTGGATTGTCGAGCAGGGAGCGGTAGCTCTTATCTACCAAACGCGAAATCTCTGCTCCTATTTCCTTGACATCGATGTTTTTGCCCAGCATCTTCGCTTGAGCGGAGACGTGGTTGGCGAGTGTTTCCTCGACTGTTCGTCTCACGAGATCTTCGTTGTAGAACTCCTTGCCGAATTTCTTTTGTGAGATGAGGCGCTTTTCGTATCCGTCGAATGCGTAGATGTCGATGCCGTCAAGGTATGTCCAGTTGTAGTACATTCCGACATGGATGACGGTGATGAACTGGTCGCAGAAGCGCACACCGAGATAGTATGTGTGTCCGGCTGCAGATGTGTACTGGTTGGTGATGAACATTCGCTGGTTTTCGTCCCAGATGATGTCGGTTTTGGTTAGTAACATGTCGATGTTGAAGGTTGAATTTGTTGTTGTTGCCATGATTGTTGTTTTTATGGTGATTGTTTTTGTTGATTTTGTGGGGTTTATGCGCTAAGCATAGGGCGGTTGGAGACAGCTGCCTGTATTTGGGCAGAAGCATAGTTGTTGATTTCGCTGTCGGAAACTGAGGCTCCGAGCATTTTTGCCTGGCTTTTCAGGAAGTTGACCAGCAGCTGTTCCGCCACTCGGCGGGCAAGGCCGTCGCTGTAGAATGCCCATGAGCTCGGGAACCAGCGTCCGATGACTTGCTTCTGGTTGCCGTTGAAGCTGTACAGCGTCACTCCGTTGAGGAAGTGCGGGTTTGACCCCCACCCGCCTCTGCCGATGTCGTATACAACGGCGATGCGGTTTGACAGCTGGAGACCTTGGAAATATCCGTGTCCCATTGCGCTTGTGTATGTTTCAGAGACGAACATGCTGTGGTCTCTGTTGTAGGTTGCGTTTCCGCCGAATGATGCCGGCAGCACTTGGTTGACCATTGTTGTTAGAGCTGTACTCATTGTTTCGGTTGTTGTTGTTATCGTGAATAGTTTGTTTTTACGTTGCAAAATTAGTCAGCCGGCGAGGGGTGTGCCGCATTTTCGCAATGTTGCCGACAGCGTCGGCAACATTGCGGCACATCCGGTTGCAACGTTGCAGCATGTCTCAAAGTATAGGAGAGAGACGGTTATAGCGGGCTTTTCGGGGGCGAGTGTGGCGGTCAGGCGCTGTATACTGCCGGGATGCTTCTGAATGGCATCCAGGGAGTCCGTACATGCGGGTATGGCTTGTTCATTTTCGCGGTTGTTACATTATGTCCGTGACTGTATGCGGCGGCGTAGAGCATCAGCGGACGTTCTGAACTCCAGCCTCGGGAGTAGTTGCGGACGTACAGGCGGCACAGTCCCCGGAGGCTGCGGGTGTATGGCCGCAGTTCGCCAAGCAGTTTCGTCATGCCGTCTACCTGGTCTGTCATGAACTCGGCTATCTTCTTTCCGTTGAGGCTGAGGCGGGCGTATATGCGGTCGCCGTATGCCATTGTAAACTCGCGTGTATCCATTGCTTCCATAATTTTGACAGTGCAAAATTAGCCGAGGTGGCTGCAAGGGACTGGCAGCAGGCGATTAATTATTGCCAACAACCTGCCGTAACGTGCTGATTACCGGAGTTTGCGGAGGGTTCTGCAGCGAAGGCGCGACGACGGCGTTGCCGGCAACGGCTGCGGATAAAGGGTGAATTGTGCAGCGGCATTTGCGTATCCGCGAGATATTCTTTAACTTTGCATCTGAAACCAATTATATGCATTTTGGATACTGATCCTTTACCAGCGTCGCCCTTGATGGGCTTAATCACACTGACGGCTCAAGCCATTGATTTCATGTCTCCGCAGATGGGGTGGGGTGCTTGGTCGTTTACCGTCATCATAGCTTTCGCATGCCTGGTATGCTCGGCGTTTGTATCGGGCAGCGAGATTGCGTATTTCGGGCTGACGGCTTCCGATATCGACGACCTGCGGGAGCATGGCGACAATGCACGCTGCCGCAAGGCGTTTGGCATGATTTCCGACAGCGAGAGGCTTCTCGCTACTATTCTCATAAGTAACAACCTTGTCAATGTGACGATGGTCATTCTGCTGACTTTCGCCATTTCGCAGACTGTCATATTCAACAATGCGGTCATAGCATTTCTGTTGCAGACGGTTGTGCTGACTATGCTGCTGCTGTTGTTCGGCGAGATTTTCCCGAAGCTGGCGGCCAAGTCGTTCCGTTTGAAATGGGTTAAGGCTTCGTCGCCGGTGCTGTATGGCGTTTACCGCTTTTTCGGGCCGCTGTCGCGCTTCATGGTGCGCTCGTCGTCTATCATCGGCCGTATCGTCACCAAGAAGCACGCCAACATATCGACAGACGAGCTTGAGGCCGCCCTCGGCATTTCAGATGTTAAGGAGGGCAAGGACAAGGAGATGCTCGAGGGCATCCTCTCATTCGGCGACAAGCAGGCGAACGACATCATGACCTCTCGCGTGGACGTGACAGCGATAGAGTACCATGACTCGTGGAGTCGAGCCAAACGGGTAATCCTCGATTCGGGATACTCGCGCATACCGGTCTACGACCGCTCGCAGGACACCATACGCGGCATACTGTACAGCAAGGACTTGCTGCCCCACCTGGATCATGCCGATGACTCGTTTGAGTGGCAGAAGCTGCTGCGCGAGCCGTTCTTCGTGCCGGAATCGCGCATGATAGACGACTTGCTCGAGGACTTCCGTGTGCGCAAGATTCATATTGCCATAGTCATAGACGAGTACGGCTGCACGCAGGGCATAGTCACTCTTGAGGACATACTTGAGGAAATAGTCGGCGAAATCGACGACGAGTATGACGAGGATGAGACGCTGTTCAAGAAGGTGGGCAATGACACATACCATTTTGACGCGAAAATACCGGTGGCAGACTTCTGCCGCATAGCCGGCATCGACGAGGAGGAACTGGGCGAGCCTGGCGAGGAGGCGGAGACGCTTGCCGGCTTGCTGCTGGAGATAAAGGGCGATTTCCCGTCAGTGCGTGAGACCATAGAGTGGGGGCGCATCTTGTTTCAGGTGCTCGCCATAGAGCGTCACCGCATACGCAAGGTGGCAGTGACGGTACATCCGCGCCCCGAAACGGAGGTGGAAGAAAAGTAACAACACACACAGGACAGACATGATGGAACAAGATTTCGTATACTGGCGTCACCGCACGCCGATAGGCATCAAGGTTGAGGAAATAAGTGGCGGCGCACGCTACGGTGGCGGGGAACACTCGACATGGGTGAGCCTCGCGAGGCAAGTCTATTGCGAGAACGGACGCGACGGATTTCGCGGCCTGGAGTATTATGACAACGGCGCACCGTACCTGAGCGGCGAGCTGACGCGCATCTCCATTACGCATACCGAAGGCCTGTATGCAGTCGCTACATTGCCCAAAACGCCGGAGGTGGACTTGCGGACATTTGCGCCGCGTGCGGCCGTAGGCATCGACGCTGAACGCCGCGACCGCGAACAAGTGCTCCGTGTGCGCGAGCGTTTTCTCTCTCCTGAGGAGATGGCGTTTGTCCCGGCCGAAGATGTGGCAGCCAATATTACTGCATGGACTGCCAAGGAGGCTTTGCTCAAGGCTGCGCTCAACCCTGCTATGGATATACGCGGCGATATCCGCATACATTCGCTGCCCACGCCCATGACCGTCCGCAAGGGTGCAAACGGCAAGCCGCTGTTTGAATACACGCTCGGAAAAGCGGAAATAACCGTCGAGGGTAAGAAATACCCTATGGAACTGTTCTGCTATGACTCGGACGACTGCCGTGTCACGATAGCTTACTCGCCCAAGTGCGCAAAGTTCATACGGAACGCCGACTGACAGCAAGTATCGTGATGCAAATATGAAATGGGGGGTGCAGTTCAAAAAAACTGCGCCCCCTATGCAAATGCGAGCCGTGATAGATTTCTGTCTCGGGCAGCCGAAGCCGAATGAAGCCGAAACCATTGCTGCCGCCGAATGGAGTCTATGCTGCCGAAAGAGTGGCGGGAAACGATCCGTCGCCGTCAGGATGCGTAGCCGTCAGCCGAGAAGTCCTTGTCAGTGATGCGTAAGCAGCAGCGTCCGCAGCTGGAGTGCCACCATGGCAGCCCCGATTGCGTAGACAAACCACGGTGACTGCATGAACTTGAGGCGGACCATCATCCGCAGCATCTTCATTTTCATCGTTGAGTGTTTCATAATCTTGTGTGTTGGCGTTGTTGTTCTGTTTTTACGGTGCAAAGTTACGGCGCGAGGTCTGCAACGGCATTGCAGCGGATAGTTAATGTACAATAAAAGGGGCTGTGCCTTGGGTTTGGCACAGCCCCTTGGTTATGGATGCAGGTGAGCTGTTATTTCGCTATTTTGAGCGCGGTGCGCTTGCCGCTGAGGTTGCAGCTTACGATGTAGACACCGGGCGCGAGCTGCGACAGGTCGATGCTGTCGGCAGCGGCGCAGCGGCGCAATACCTGACCCGAGACAGTCACGAGCGTGATGTCAGTCGCGCCATCTGGAATGAGGACACTGTCGCCGGCACGGCGCATTGAGCCGTCTGCGACAGCGTCTTCAATGCCGGTTATTGACGGACTTGCGACTTCCAAGCCGGTCATATATATTGGCATACGACCTCGATATGCCATGGCGCAAAAGCCCAGATAATAGTAATCACTTTCAGCGGCAGTGAAAGAGTACAGTGCATCAGTGCTTTCAAAAAATGCCGGGACATTGGCAATGATCCTTATGCCGGAAGTCAACCCCTCAATGGAATTTTGGGTAGAAGCATAAAGTGCAAGCGGCCCCTTTCGGACGTGTTCTCCGTTTCTGTATTTGAACTTAACCGTATATTCCACTCCGGCGGTCAACAGCAGCGGAGGGGAAATGAGCCAGTCTTCACTCACGTTGCTTGAGACTGTGTGATCACACGTTGCGCCTCGATAATAATCTTCAAGTATATAATAGTTATCCTGTATGTGCCATGTTTTGCCGTCATTGCCGACATCAATGATTGTCCATCCGCTATCATTAAAGTCTGACAAGTAAGGCAATGGCCGTGGCAACATATAGGTGATGCTGCTGCGAGAGCTTCGCACGCCGTTCACTTCCACCTCGACCTCGTATGTATGGTCTGCGGCTGTCATTCCGCTTGCTTCTGAATCTGTCCATGTCGTAGCATTGCCGGGCAGCGTCTGCACCAGTTCGTCGTCGCGATAGATGTATACCGCGTTGAACGTCGCGTCATCGTCTAATGCGAAACCCTCAGTGTCCTCTGTAGGCAGCGTCCATGACAGCGTTGCTTCAACTGCCGAGTCTGTACCAAACGAGATGGCAAGGTCAGATACCGGCATTGGAACAATCTCGTCATTTTGCACCTCGAAATATGCCAGCCACAGATCAATGCAACTGTCATCTGTGGAAGAGGAATATGCATAGAAGCCGAAATGGTAATTGCCGCTCTCGGCAGGGGTGAATGTCTGTGTATACCTTTCCCATTGCTGATAATCAGACCTTCTGAAATCAGCGACAATCATGCCGGCAGAAAGGCTTTCTGCATCGTCGGCAAGGGCTGCATACAGCTTTGCTTTGCGTGGCACGCGGGTACTGTCTCGTTTATGCTAGAAACGGACAATGTACTCTGTGCCGGCTTCCAGCGGTATAGCAGGCGAAACAATCCAGTCATCAAGCTCTGCGTTGGAGCAGAAGCGAATGCCTGAACCATCTCCTGTCCACGTATTGCCGTCATTGTTTGCGTCAATGGCAGTCCATCCTCTCATATCAGATGTGTAGGGAACTGTCTCGGCTCGGGCGAATGTCGCGAGCGACAGCAGCGTCAGTGCTGCAACAAGTGTGATTCTTTTCATAACCGTATGGTTGTTTAGGGTTGCTACTTCATGACTTTCAACGATATGCGCTTGCCGCCCGCATTGCAGCTGACGATGTAGACACCAGGGGCAAGCTGCGACAGGTCGATGCTGCCGGCAGCGGCACAGCGGCGCACAACTTGTCCTGATACGGTCACAAGCGTGATGTCTGTCGCTCCGTCGGGGAATAGGACGGTGTCTCCGACATGACGCATTGAGCCGTCTTCGACTGCCTCGTCAACACTGGTCTCGGGGTCGATGATGAAGCGGAAGCAGCAGATGCGGCCCTCGGCCTCGCCCTCTGCGCGGAAGCCGACTGTGACGTTGCCGGTAGCGAAGCTGATGCGTCCGCCGTCTTCGTCCGGTTCGTCGGCAAGTGACGGATCATCCGCTGCCGCAGCGAGCAAGGGGAACTGCACAGGCTCTGCGAAACTCTTGACCATGCTGCAGTCGATGCTGCCGATTCTTCGCGTCATCTCCTCTGGAGCGACATTCGAACCGAGGTATACGCTGATGTCGCTCGGGTCGGCAAAGCCTCGGCTGAACGGCAGCACCTCGAGGAGGTACTTTGTGCCGCTTTGGGTATACAAGGGAGGTGAGATGATCCACGAATCGCCGTCCTCTTCTGCACCGCCGGCACAGGCATCGGTGAAGCCTATCCGCCAGCCGCCTTGGTCATTCCCGACGGCTTGGTTGAACGGATACCACTCGTAGAAGTTTTCCGGCTCGTAAGGCACGTCCGCGCCGCGTCCTACCCACCGTGTCACCTCGGGATGTCCCTCATCTGCTATGAGTTCATCGTTATAAACCTTGACCATGTAAGTGTACATACCGGGGTCAGACACGATATTGTCCTCGTATGAGGAGTATTCGCCAGCTGCGAGGCCGTCGGTGACAGAACCTATCAGCTCGCCGTCGCGGTATATTTCAGCCAATGTGATTGGCGGCTCACTGTCGGGGACGCTGCTCGTCGAGGGGTTGCGCCATGAAATGTCGGCAACATTCGGCAAGACTGGATCGGTGGTTACGGTGAGGTCTTCCGCCGGGTCGGGAATGACAGGCAGCGGAGGCTCTGGCGGCGGAGGCGGCAACACCTCTACCGGAGAAACGGCAGCGCGAGGTCCTGTCTGCTCGTCCACTTCTACCGCAACCTCGTATGTGTAGGCCTCACCATGCTGCACGTCGTTGTCAGTCCACTCGACGGCGTTTCCACGGTACATAAGTGTGCCGTCGCGGTAAACCAATGCTTCCATTAATGCGTCGTCTGGAATAGACGCGCCGCTCATGTATTTGGCCGGCATTTTCCATGACAGCTTCACTTCCGGTGTCTCGCTCACTGTGGGTACTGCTGTCAGTCCGGTTGGCCGCGACGGTATTGATTCAGTCATGCCGAACCTTGCCACCTCAAAGCCAGTCAACTGGACGGAATTCCGTTCATTTTCAGCTGAATGAGCATGGAAACCGAAATAATAATACCCGTCTTCTTCCGGAATGAACATGTGCGACACTCTGTGCCATTCAGGCAAGGCCGTTGAGCTATTGGAAATGTCAGCGATGAGCTTGCCGCCAGCCAGACTTTCGGGCGACAGTTCTTTTGACGCATATAGCGAAAACTTCTCGCATTCCATCCCAAAAGGGTCAGAGTGCCAGAAGCTGACTTTGTACCCCTTATAGCCATTCAGATACAGCGGCGGCGAAACTATCCAGTCGTCAGCGGCTTCATAGCCTCTAGGGTTTCCCCAGCCGCCTGCCGAGTAGGGCGATACGAAATTCACGCCTTGTGAATAGTCAGGCAGGGTCAAGATGCCATACGGATTGTCCTGGTCAACAGTTATCTTGCCCCAGCAGCGTCCGCCGTTGACATTCAGCACTGTCCAGCCGGCATTGTTCATGTCAGAAGCATACGGCAGAACGCTTGAGGCATACGCCGGCTTGACGCGGCTGCTGCACAAGCCGTCCGCTTCGACTTCAATCTCGTATGCGTGGTGGTCGTGCACAATCCCGGCATCCGCCGTGTCCTGCCAATGCCTTTCGGTGCCAGGGAGCGTCTGCGCCAGCTCGCCGTCGCGGTAGATGCGTATAGTCCCTGTGGCAGGGTTGAACTCCGAGCCGTCCTTGTATGTCGAAGGCAGCTCCCATGCCAGGTTTGCAGTGAGAGGGTCTGCGGTTGTGACATACGTTGGCAGGTATACCGGCGAAGGGGGATTTTCCTCTACAGGAGGTGTGGGAGGCGGTTCCGGCGCTACCCAGTCTTTCTTGCGGATGTCGAAGCAAGTGATGTCCTTGTACCCATATTCGGCAAGTATGAAATCCCACATTTTTATCCAGTAGAAGCCGCTTATCGGGGGTGTGAAGCTGAACTCCAGTTTCTCCCATTCAGAGGTGGCTGTGCTGCCGGTGCTGTAACTCGCGACACAATTTTCTTCGTTAGGGGTAGGGGTATTATCTGTATTTTTTTCATCACTGTTCTCTGAACTGTAGATGTAAATGTCTGGCCGATAGATGAGTTTGGAAAAAGACTTGCCCTTCTCCCTGTGCCAAAAACTGAAAATGTACTCCTTGCCGCCAACCAATCCAAAGTCAGGGGAGTACAGCCATGCTATATCGCTGTCAGGATAGTAGTGTCTGATGCCTGTCGTATACCCATGTGGGGTGTCTTCAAACGTCGGAGGATACGTCGGCCTGTCATCTTTCCAGAAAGCACATTCATTCCATTTCGTTTCCTTTTTGCCCCAGCAGGGGTCGCTGAAATCAGACGTATAGGGAGTGTTCTTGTAATTGTCGCCTGTGGGACAGATAGTCGGCGATTCGGCATACAGGCGCGGCCCGTACACGCCAGCCACCTCCACCTCGATGCCGTATGTATGCTTCCCTGGCGTAAGTCCGAGGTCGGCAGTGTCGATCCACGAGGTTGCATTGCCTGAAAGGGACTTCACCAGCACATCATCGCGGTATATGTGGACGTTGTAGATCGGCGCATCTTCTGGCAGCGGGAGCGGATTTCCGTCGGTGTCAACTGTCGGCAGATTCCATGAGAGTGTTGCCGCCAGCGCAAACAGGTCATCGTCAGTCCCCGGACTGATGGTGAAATCCTTCACCATGCCGAGGGCGGGCATATCGTCGGGGATCACCTCAAAGCCTGTTATGATCAATCCAGACCCGTATTCCGGGCCGCTGATGTCGTAATTATGGAAACCGAAGTTGTATTCACCGCTCACAGCCGGAGTGAATGTGAACACATCCTGGGTGATTCCGGAGTGAGATATGCCATCGATATCCGCAACGACCGTGCCTGACTTCAGGCAGTCTATGGAAGTGCCGAGAGCGGCATACAGCTTGAAGTACTCCGCCATATATCGCGAATAGTGCCAGAATTTGACTTTGTACTCAACTCCGGCAGCCAGCTTTATGGAGGGTGAAATCAGCCAGTTGTCAGGTGAGTCCAGGTTGTCGTTTATCATGCCGCTGGGATATCCGATGTCGGAATAACCCCAGCTCCCGTATCCGCAATTTTCCCAGCCTCTTCCGCCGTCAACATTGACTATCGCCCATCCCGGGTCTTGAAAATACGAGACATACGGCGCATCCTTCACGAGGAGGTCAAAGGCGACCTTGCTCCTGTTGCCCAGCTGTCCGTTGATGTCCAGTTCCACCTCATACTCATATCTGCCGGCATCCAGCCCGCTGTCAGTGCATGTGACGGCATCGCCGGGGAGCGTCTGTGCAAGTTCGCCGTTGCGGTACACCCTGACATTGCTCACCGTAACGCCATCGGGCAGTTCGATGCCGTCTTCATCAAGTGCAGGGGGCAACGTCCATGACAGTACAGCGTCACGCACACCGGCAGCCTTGCAGACTTTGAGGTCGGATGCCGAAGCCGGTATGGGGACATTCTCCTTCACCTCGAAACTGACCAACTTGATATAGCCCCAATGGGGATTAGTAGCATCCGTATGGATGCCAAAATAGAATGACCCGCTTTCCGAGGGTGTGAACCACAGCACCTCTTCCGAATGTGCGCCGTCGCTCAAGTCCGCAACCAATGTGCCGGCTGCCAACCCTGCCGCGCTCTTGTCAGTAGAAGCATACAAGGCGTAAGTCATAGCATGACTAGATTGATGTTTGGCCTTGATTCTGTACGTTGTCCCCGCTGTCAACGAAACAGGAGGTGAAACAATCCAGTCATCTGCACTGGTATGCTCGTCACTTCCGCTGAATTCATACCATAAACAGGAGTCATACGTATACCAGGTTATGCCGTCACCGTCAGCATCAATGATAGTCCAGTCGTTCCAGTCTTCCGAGAAGTCGGACGAGTACAGCACAGCCGAGGCCCGGGCGAAAGTCGCGAGCGACAGCAGCGTCAGCACTGCAACAAGGGTAATTCTTTTCATATTCTCAGTTTTGTGCCATTCGGCATTATCAGTACGCAAAGGTAGTTTATCTTTTTCAACCATGCAAACAAAAGCGAGAAAATATTTTTCGGCGGTGCATTTTTACTCAAAATATCACGTTTGTAGATGTGCGGGCAATGTCATCCGGCACTTTCAAGCTGCATGGAAATCCGGGGTTACAGCAGCGGGGCTGCAAAGTAGCTTGCACCGCGTCCGCCGAGGCTTGTATAGCGGTAGCACAGCGAGAGGACGAAGCGTTGGAATGGCGTTGCGAGGGTGTTGGCGTATGTGTGCGTGAGGAGCGTCTGCGCAGCTGCTGCATTGCCCTCGCGGCGATAGTGCGCGGCGAGTATCACGCGGCGGTAGTCCACCATGTTGAGCAGATGCCGCTTGCGCGGATGGTCGCTGTCCGCTATACATTCCGAGGTCCGCTTCAGCGCAAGTTCCCACTCCCCGGCTTTCGGCGAAAAGCTGGTGCCTGTAATGGATTTTTCCTGCGCATACACATCGGCAAGCACACGCGGCACAGGCACGATGCGCGGATTGCGGAGCAGGAGGCGCACGCCGAGTTCCCAGTCGTCCCACACAAGCATTGCCGGATTCCACGCGCCGGCATCGTTAAGGAATTTGCGGCGCACGGCATACCCCTGTGTGCGCAGAACGGAGTGGACGATGTGGTTGTCCATATAGTTGGCCGAAGCCCATTTCAGCTGGCACGACACGCCTCTCAGCGTGTTCAGCCGCGACTGCCACAGCACTATGTCGGCATCGGGGTTGTCTGCAAATGTGTGCATTGCCGTCTCTGCGAGTTCCGGGCGCATGGCATCGTCGCTGTCGAAGAAGCATAGCTTGTCGCTGGTGACGGCACGCAAGCCGCAGTTGCGGGCTGCCGCCGCCCCGGGCTGCCGCTCCTCGAGTATGCTCATGCGCAGCTGCCCTCTGGCGTTCTCCTGTCCCCACTGCGTGACCACGCGAAGAGTTTCGTCGGTCGAGGCGTTGTCAACGACCACAAGGTGCAGCGGACGGTATGTCTGCGCCTTGATGCTGTCAAGACACCGGCATATCAGACCGGCACGGTTATAGACCGGCACTACTATCGAAAACTCTTCTGCCATGTATCAGCGTTCATTATATATGGGACACTCCCCTAAACTCACAGGTCTAAAATTGTGGCGTAAAGTTACGATTATTTCGTGGAATATGACTAAATTTGCGATATGAAAATTCTGTTCATCGGCGATTATTCCAACCTGCACTCCACCCTCGCGCGAGAGCTGCGCCGCCGTGGCAACACGGTCACAGTGCTCTCCGACCGCTGCGGGTGCATGGACATAGCCTCTGACATCTACTTGCAGCGCGGCAACTACCCCGGGGCGGGGGTGACATACCTCTACCGGCTGTTCTCGCTGTTGCCACGGCTGTCGGGCTATGACGTGGTGCAGCTCATCAATCCGCATTTCTTCTCGTTGCGCCCCGGCAAGCTGCGCTATTTCCTGCGTGAGCTGCGACGCGCCAACGGCTCGGTGTTCCTCTCGCTGGCCGGCAACGACCATTTCTTCGTCCGCGCCTGTCTCGACCGCGATATGTTCCGCTATTCGGAATTTCGCATCGGGTATATGCCCACAGAGTTTTCCAAAATGTGTCCGCAGCACGAACACGGCTACATGCTGCCCTCGGTGCAGCACTACACAGAGGATCTGTATGCCGCTATCGACGGAGCAATGTCAGTGCTGCCGGAATATGACATGGCGGCCCGCCCCATACTCGGCGACAAGCTTGCGTACACGGGGCTGCCGATAGACCTCGGCGAGCTGACGGCAACGCCGCTGCCCGACACGGACCGGGTGCGCATACTCGTAGGAATGCGCTCGGAATATGTCACCTCAAAGGGAACAGACCACCTGCTGCGCATAGCTCGCGAGGCTGCCGCTAAAATGCCTGACCGCATCGAGGTTGAGAATGTCGTTGACCTGCCGTGGACGCAGTATCTCGACAAGGTGCGCAGCTCGCACATCGTCCTCGACCAGCTGTACAGTTACTCGCCGGCAATGAACGCCCTCGACACCATGGCTTTAGGGCGTGTGTCCGGTTCAGGCGCACAGCCGGAATACTATGAGATGATAGGCGAAAAGGAACTGCGCCCCGTCATCTCGCTGTCGCCATACGAGCAGGACATCGCCGGCACGCTGTGTTCGCTAGCAGCTGACCGTCCGCGCCTCGAGCAGATGGCGGCCGACGGCAGGAAACTCGTCGAGCGGCACAACGACACACGCCTCGTTACCGACCGCTACGAGCAGCACTGGGCAAAACACCTTAACCGCGTATGATTTCGCCACGGCTGCAAGTCCTGATATGCACATACGGGGAAGCGGGAATACGGCGCATCGCCGATGCCGGGCATCCGCATGTAAAGGGCGTGCAGTATGTGGTATGCTGGCAACAGCCTGAAAGCGACCTTCCTGTGCCGGAGGTGCTGTGCCGCGACGATTTCCGCGTTTACACGTTTCGCACACGCGGCTCGGGCGCAAACCGCAACCATTGCCTCGACCATGCCTCCGCGCCGCTGCTGCTGATGGCTGATGACGATTTGAAATACACCGCCGACGGGCTGCAAGCGGTGATGGATGCATTTGACAATAATCCTGACTGCGAGGTGCTTACGTTCATGTATGACACAGATACCGACGCAAAGGACTACCCTCCGCATTCGTTTGACTTGCACCATTCTCCAAAAGGATATTTCGCCTCTGCCATAGAACTCGCGTTCCGCTCGCGCAGTGTGCTGGGCAGGTTCCGCTTCAATGAGCATTTCGGCGTGAACTGCGACTTCTGTTCCGGCGAGGACGACTTGTTCTTCAATTCGCTGCTCAAAGCCGGGCTGCCTGGACGGTTCATTCCCCATGCTATATGCTTCCACCCCGGCCCGTCCACCTGCACGCGCCAAGACCCTGACGTGCTGACCGAAAACAAGGGCGCGGTGTTCCTCGGGCTGCATCCGCGCCTGTGGCCGCTGTATATGCTGTCGCACGCGCTGCGCCAGCCGCGCGGGGAACGGCGGAGGTTCTGCCGGCTGTGGATAAGCGGTGTGCGCCGCGCCCGAAGCCTGAACGTGTTCAGTCGTTGACGATCCCCTCGTCGCGTGACACTTCCCAACGCTCCAGTGTGTGCGTCTTGCGCGAGAAGTTTGCCCCCACCTTGATGATTCTTCGTCCGTCGGCGCGGTACTTCAGCGCATATCCCTTCTCCTCAATCTGCTGCAACGCTTCCTCCGCGCTGCCGTCGAGCTTGAACTCGAAGATGTATATTATTACTGTCCGCTAAACCGCAGAGAGGC
>URTA01000056.1 GCA_900550645.1 uncultured Porphyromonadaceae bacterium | reverse complement strand
GTGTTCGGTCTCCACCACCGGCAGCGGCTTCTCCTCCGCTTTCGGCGCGGGAGCCGGCTCGGGTGTCTGCGGGTGAGCCGTAGCCGCGTCGCGTATGCTCTGGTCAAACATCAGTTTCGGGCCGCCGTTCTGTGCCGGATGCCCGGCGGGCATGACCACAACCAGGTCGGAAATGAGCATAGGGTTCTCAAATCCGTTGTCCTCGACGTATGCTATCTTGCCGTCAACGCGGGTGACTGTGCCGCCTCCCACCTCGTTGAGGTATCTTACTGTGTCTCCTTTCTTTACCATGTCGTTCTCGTTTTATTGGCAACCTGATTGGGCGCGTGCCGTCACTGCTGCTCCTCCTGTGGCTTTGCAGCGGAGCGGTCGGCGAGTTGCTGCTCCCACTCGCGGTCAACCTGTTTCTCTCGGGCTTCGTAGGCATCGACTATGCGCTGCACGAGCGGATGCCGCACGATGTCCTTCTTCTCGTATTCTATTATCCCTATTCCCTTTACGCCTCGCAGTATGCGCAGCGACTGCACCAGTCCGCTCTGCACGGAGCGCGGTAGGTCTATCTGCGAGCAGTCGCCGGTGACTATCATCTTCGCGCCCATGCCGAGGCGTGTCAGGAACATCTTCATCTGGTGCTTGGTGGTGTTCTGCGCCTCGTCGAGTATGATGATCGCATCGTTGAGCGTACGTCCGCGCATGAACGCCAGCGGCGCGATCTGTATGGTGTCAGCCTCCATGTATTCTTTCAGCTTGAGCTGCGGGAGCATGTCCTCGAGAGCGTCGTATAGGGGGCGGAGGTACGGGTCTATCTTGTCCTTCATGTCGCCGGGGAGGAAGCCGAGTTTCTCTCCTGCCTCGACGGCGGGGCGCGACAGTATGATGTGCTTGCACTCACGCGCCTTCAACGCGCTCACCGCCAGTGCTATGGCGATGTACGTCTTTCCTGTCCCGGCCGGGCCGAGGGCGAATGTCAGGTCATTGCGCTGGAACGACTGCACCATGCGTGCCTGGTTGGCGTTGCGCGGTATTATGGGCCGCCCGGAAGTGGAATAGATGATTGCACCCTCCTTTGACACGCGCTTCGGCGCGTCGCCCTTGATGATGTCGATTATGGCGTCCTCGTTGAGCGAGTTGTATTGTGTGGCATACTCTTCCAGCTTCTTGATTTTGTCGGCGAACTCGGCTGTCTCGCTGTCCTCGCCGATTACCTTGATCACATTGCCGCGTGCTGCCATGCGCAATTTCGGGAAGAGATTGCGTATCAGGTTTATGTTGTTGTTGTTGACCCCGTAGAACACCTGCGGGTCAACGTCGCTGATGATTATTATGCGCTCGTTCATTTATTGTCTTTGGTATAGCGCGGGGGCTGCGGCGGCTTATCCCACCGACCCCTCGAGGGTCACTTGCAGCAGCTTCTGCGCCTCGACGGCAAACTCCATCGGCAGCTTTTTCATCACTTCCTGCGCGTAACCGTTCACTATCAGCCCGACAGCCTTTTCCGTCGGGATGCCGCGCTGGCGGCAGTAGAATATCTGTTCTTCGTTTATCTTGGATGTCGTGGCCTCATGCTCGACGGTGCAAGTGTCGTTCTGCACGTCGATGTAGGGGAAAGTGTGCGCCCCGCACTGGTCGCCCATTAGCAGCGAGTCGCACTGCGTGTAGTTGCGGCAGTTGTCCGCCTTGGCTGCCATCTTGACTTCGCCACGGTAGCTGTTCTGCGACTTGCCGGCAGAGATGCCCTTGCTCACGATGGTCGAGCGCGAGCCGCGCCCTATGTGTATCATCTTTGTGCCAGTGTCCGCCTGCTGGTAGTTGTTGGTGACAGCCACAGAGTAGAACTCGCCTACCGACTCGTCCCCCTTGAGGATGCACGACGGGTATTTCCACGTGATGGCAGAGCCGGTCTCGACCTGTGTCCATGAGATTTTGGAGCGGTCGCCACGGCACAGCCCGCGCTTGGTGACGAAATTGTAGATGCCGCCACGTCCCTCGCTGTCGCCCGCATACCAGTTCTGCACCGTGGAATACTTGACCTCGGCGCGTTCCTCGGCGATGATTTCCACGATCGCCGCGTGCAGCTGGTTCTCGTCGCGCATCGGCGCGGTGCACCCCTCGAGGTAGCTGACGTATGCGTCGTCGTCGGCGACGATGAGCGTGCGCTCAAACTGTCCCGTGCCGGCGGCGTTGATGCGGAAATAGGTGCTCAGCTCCATGGGGCAGCGCACTCCCTTCGGTATGTAGACGAATGAGCCGTCGGAGAACACCGCCGAGTTGAGGGCTGCGTAGAAGTTGTCGCGGTAGCTCACCACTGAGCCGAGGTACTTGCGTACCAGGTCGGGGTAGTCCTTGACAGCCTCGGAGAACGAGCAGAAGATTACGCCCAGTTCGGCGAGCTTCTCGCGGTGCGTGGTGCGCACGCTCACCGAGTCCATGACCGCGTCCACCGCCACGCCGCTCAGGTGCTTCTGCTCCTCGAGCGAGATGCCCAGCTTGTTGAACGTCTTGACCAGTTCCGGGTCAACCTCGTCCATGCTTTTCTTCTTCTCCTTGGGCTTCGGCGCGGCATAGTAGCTTATGGCCTGGAAGTCGATTTCCGGGATGTCGAGGTGCGCCCAGTGGGGAGGGGTGAGCGTCAGCCAGTGGCGGAACGCTTTGAGGCGGAACTCCAGCAGCCAGTCCGGCTCACCTTTCTTGGCTGAAATCAGGCGTATTACATCCTCGTTTATCCCCGGCGGCACTATCTCCGTGTCTATGTCGGTGACAAACCCGTATTTGTATTCGCCGGCTGTTGCGTCTTTGATGATTTCGTCGTTGTCCGGCGCGGTGTTTTGACGTAGGTCCATTGTGAATGGCATGTTAATGATTTCAGGGGCGTAAAGCGTCGGCGGCAGACGGACAGCGCAAGCGTCCGGCAGCAGCCACGGCATACTACCCCAAATATGCTGCAAAATTAGCAAATTCCACGCTATTGAGGCGCATCTTCGGCTAATAATATTAGACGCGGTTCCTGTCGGCTTACAACGCTATGTCGGCATCCCTGTTTTTCGTTTTGCGCAACGCATGGATCGACAGGGCTATGCCGAGGTTGAGAACCCCGATGCGCCCGATGTACATCAGCAGGACGACGACCAGTTTGCCGAACACGCTCAGCTCCGGCGTCACCCCGAGGCTTATGCCCACAGTGCCAAGCGCTGACGCTGCCTCGAACAGTAATGAGGACATCGGCGTGTCTTCCGACACCACCAGCAGCGCGACACCTGCCAGCAGCGCGACGCCGTATATCAGAATGTTGGCAAGCGCCGAATCCACGCGGTTCGACGGCAGTCTGTTGCCGCGTAACGTGACCTCGTTGTCGCCGCGCAGACGCGACATGACGAAGGCGTAGACGGCCGATATCGTAGTGCACTTCACGCCGCCGCCGGTGCCGGACGGCGATGCGCCGACAAACATTATCACCGTGAGCAGAAGGACGGAAACCGGGGCAAGCGTTGCAAGGTCGAATGTGTTATAGCCAACGGTTGTCATGGCAGACATAGTCTGGAAAAAGGCTTCCAGCACCCTCGCTGCCAGGTTTTCGGATTGCCCTGTTGCCGGGAAGACGGTCAGTGCCACAGTCCCTGCTATTGTCATGGCTGTGGTCATCGCCAGAATAATACGTGTGGTGAACGTCACTTTGTAATGGCGGTTAGTGCATTTGTTGCGAATGTCCGTAATGACTATGAACCCCATGGCTCCTGCAAAGCTCAGCACGGACACTATGACGTTGACAGGCAGGTTGTTCCTGAAACTGCAAAGTGAGTCGTGGAACGTCGAGAAGCCGGCAGTGCCGAATGACGAGATGCTGATGAACAGCGCGTCCCACGCCGGGTGTTCCACTCCGTTGCTTCCGAAGGCTATCCACAGAGCGATGAAACCGGTCAACTCGAAAATCAATGTGAAGTGAACCACATTGTCGATTAGTCTCTTGACGTTCAGTTCACCCGGCGTGGGCAGCGCGGTGCGGATGACCTTGAAGTTCCGTTCCGGGATGCGGCGGGCAAGGTGCAGCATCAAGTACGAGCTGATGGTCATATAGCCGATTGAGCCTATCTGGATAAGCAGCAGGATGACACATTGTCCGAATGGAGTGTAGGCTCCTGGTATGTCGACTGTCGCCAGGCCGGTGGTGGAGACTGCTGATACGGCGGTGAACAGGTCGTCTACCCAGCCGCACTCCGCAGCCGTGTGTGACCACGGCAGCATCAGCAGTCCGAAGCCCAGCAGTATGTAGAACAAGTACGCGAGGACGATGTTGCGCTCTGGCACGCTGGAATCGCACCCGAAGGTCAGCAGCTTCGACATAGACACCTTGAAGGCGGCTGGCCTGACATGGACCAGTGTTCTCAGCAGAAATCTCTTGAATTTCATTTCTCCTGATATTTTGTGAGTATCTGTCTAATGTCAGTTGGAGTACAGGAAACGCTTGATGGAGCGTTTCGGCGTCTTCTCAAACTCGTTGGGCATCAGCACGATTTTCGACAGTCGCTCGTAGGGCGCCACGAGTTTGTTCAGCTCGTTGCGTACATTCTCCATCTCGCGCTGAAGCTCGTCGCCGCCGCCCAGCCCGAGGCGGTCGGCGGTCTCGAAGTCGGGGTATACCAGCCCCACGAGCTTGCCGTCGCGCTCGATGACGAGGCTCTCTGCCACAAAGGGCATGTTGTTCAGCTTAGCCTCGATCTCCTCGGGGTAGATGTTCTGTCCGCTGGCAGAGAGTATCATGGTTTTGGAGCGGCCGCGCAGCGAGAGCGTGCCGTCGGCGCTGAGCGTGCCCATGTCGCCGGTGCGCAGCCAGCCGTCGCTGTCCTTGACCGCCGCCGTCGCCTCCGGGTTCTTGAAGTAGCCCTGCATGACGTTCATGCCGCGCACGCATATCTCGCCGGGGATGTTCTCCGGGTCTTCCGAGAGGATTTTCGCCTCCATGCCTGGCAGCAGGCGGCCCGACGTGCCGGCGCGGAACTCTTTCCAGTGCGTATAGGAGATTAGCGGGCCGCACTCCGTCATGCCGTAGCCGACGGTAAACGGGAACTTGATGCGCTTCAGGAACTCCTCCACCTCATGGTTGAGCGGTGCGCCGCCCACGATGACCTGCTCGAAGTTGCCGCCGAACACCTCGATGAGCCGCTTGCGTATCTTGTTGTGGATGACCGTGTCGAGAAACGGCACGGCGAGCGTCCACCGCATAGCCCCCTTGGAGATGAGCGGCAGTATCTGGTTCTTGTATATCTTTTCGAGTATCAGCGGCACGCATATCACCAGGTTGGGGCGCACCTCGCTGAACGCCTTCATCAGTATGCGCGGCGAGGGCACTTTGCCGAGCAGTGTGACGTGTGACCCCACGGCGAGGGGCGTGAGCATGTCGAATGCGCAGCCGTATGCGTGTGCCATCGGCAGGAACGCCAACGCACGCGAGGCGCGGAAATGCAGCTTGGTCTTGATGCCGAATGTCACGTTGCCCGCCAGGTTGCCTCCCGTGAGGACAACCCCCTTGGAGAAGCCCGTAGTGCCTGACGTATAGTTGATTTCCGCCGGCAGCGAGTTGTCGCGCTCGGCATAGCGGATGTCGCAAGCGCGGTATCCCTTGGGATACTCGCGGCGGTAATGGCTCGACAGCTGGTGAAGCTCGCGGTTCAGCTCCGTCCCCGACGGCTCGTGCAGCAGGCCGCGAGAGTCGAGCGACATCACGCCGCGCACACGCAGCAGCGACGACGGGTCGATCTGCTCCCACACAGACTCCGCGATGAACAGCAGCTCCGCCTCGCTGTGGTTGAGGATGTGCGTGATGTCAAGCGGGTTGAACTCTGCGAGTATCGGCACTATCACCGCGCCGTAGGTCACTGCCGACAGGTATGTCACAACCCATGATATGGAGTCCTTGCCGCACAGCGCGATCTTGTCGCCCGGCTTGATGCCTATCGCCTTGAACAGCAGGTGCCGCAGCGCAATAGACTGTGCCAGCTTGCCGTAGGTCAGTGTGCGCCCCGACGTGTACTCCGTCAGTGCCGGGATGTCCCAGTTTTGCGCGAAACTCTTCTCGTACAGCTTTATGAAATTGTTCTCTTCCATGGGTATGTCATTCTAAACGGGTGAAACATATATGGTTAGTTCGCAGAACGGCGCGGTCAGTACCCGCGCTGCCGCCACCGGCGCAGCTTGCGCTTTATCGCCCGCCGCCGCTCCATGCGAACGCTGCGCACCATGCACCGCGCCGCCGCACGGCGGCACTCCTCCTCGCTGTAGCCCAGCCGCGTGCCGAACTCCAAAGTGAGGCTCTCGATAAGCCTGGGGCAACGCTCCGCGCCGAAGCGTATAAACGCCATTGCCACCATCGCCGGAGTGACGCGCCGGAACTGAAGCCGGTTGATGTCTACCATCGGGAAACGGTACGAGCCGTCCTCGCCGCGAGACACCAGGAAATTGCCCCGGTTGAAGTCGCGCTGGTACACGCCTCGGCGGAACAGCGACAGCGCAAACTCCAGAAACGCACGCATCATCGGGTCGTCACGGAAACAGCCGTCCATGACCGGGCGGTCCTCCTCCGTCACGTAATGGCCCACCGGCAGGGCATCGACATGGCGGCATACGTACCACGAGTCCGTCACCGCCAGCCCTCGGCTGTCCACTATCACCGCCACCGGCGCAGGAGTATCTATCCCCATGGCCGTCAGTCGCAGCGCATTGTCATAGCTGCGCACAGCCTTCGGCGCACGCCACAGGCGGTACACAAAGCGGTTGACCACATTCGGCCGCTTGAAACGCTTGACAACCAGCGGAATGCCCTCTACGTCCACACGCTCTACAGTATTGCGGCTGTGGCAATAGACCGTCGCCGGCGTATAGCCGTGACCGGGGATTTCCGCGATTTTGCCGCGCAGGAAATCATAGTCGGGATGTATGCGTATGTCTCTGCTCATCTGCGGTGTCAACTGCAAATTTAGCAGAATATTCCGAAACTGCCAAATGCGCTAACGCCGCCGCCTGCGCATAACCGCGTCTACGACAAGCCACAGCAGCACCGCCGCAACTGCCACATCTATGACATTCCACACCAGCCGCCCGAGAGGGAAGCGGAAGAACGGCTGGAACAGCAGCGCAAGCAGGACGAACAGCATGCCAAGCCCGTTGCGACTGGCGCGGAAATAGCCGTATGCGAGATATACGAAAGCCGCTGCGGCGACAAACCGCACCAGCATATAGAAGAAATAGGGCATGTTGGCAAGGCACAGCAGCAGCAAAACCGCCATGCCTATCTTTACCCACGGAGAATAATTGCGTACACTCATGTCATCAGTTCATTTTGAGGGTTATACATACACAACGCACATCTCCCCCGAAAGTGTGAGCCGCCCTGCCCGGAATCTCGGAGAACTCTGAGATCTCCGAGTTCTCTGAGATCTCCTATGCCGGCGGCTTTGAGCCACCGGTATAAAAATAAATCAACCCTCGCCATTCACATGGAAGGGGTCAAAACCCAATTAATTAATCTCTTGATTGATTTCGTATGTAAGAAACCAGTGGGCGAAGATGGATTCGAACCACCGAAGGTATAAACCAGCAGATTTACAGTCTGCCCCATTTGGCCACTCTGGTATTCGCCCGTTTTGTGACTGCAAAGTTAGCCAATTCCCACGACACCTGCAAACCCCCTCCCGCTTTTTTGCATTTCTTTGCACATCTTCATTGACACAACCTCAAAACGAGATGCAGAAGCAGTTGAAAAATTTGTTTTGCAGGTTCGCCAGAAAAACACTAACTTTGCAACGACCTAACGCCGTGTGGCAACTGCACGTTGCCGGATAGCGGGAGGCCGTAGACATAATATGGAAGCGTTTACTTGACGCTTTGTTCTTGGCTGCTAAGAACTTCGCAACCTCTTACGGAATGGTCAGGAATGAAGCAACGGTAGATGCCTTGGGTATGGCAAACTACCCATGAGGGGGCGTGTACGCACACGCCGCTCATGGTGTATCTGTTCATACGGCGTAGGCTCTATGTGTTGCTCGTTCTACTATTCCGGGCAATGCGAAGGCCTTTAGCAGCAGGACGGCAACGAGTACGGATCCTGCGCTTTTTTTATACACCTAAAAACGACTGCTGTCACTCCGGGGTCCTGTGGCTGCGATTGACCGAGATGTTCAAAATCTCGTGGGACAAGGAGACTGGGGGCATACTGCTTGGCAACAGGGTTACTGACGAAACTCTGGGCATCTCGCCGCGTCCCGTATTCCACGAGGAGCTGGACCTCATCGGGCTTGACCGGCTCGGGTGGCGTTACCCGAAGTGCCAAGAGCCTTTGCTGTGGGCGCAGAACAAACGCTATTTCTATCGAGGCGAGTTTGTGTTTGAGGCCAAAGGCGCGAACATATATGATGCGCCGACCGTCGTTTTCGCTCCCGGAATGGAGTCCCTCTCATTGCAGCCGGTGGATGTGACGGAGATGCTTCGCCGCAATGCCGACATGATGTTTCTGCTTGAGAGCGAGGCCATTGAGTTCATCCGCGATGTGTTCGTCTCATATTCATCTGCCTCACGCAGCGTGGAGCGGGTGAAAGCCAACCAAATGGATTTCGAGGCGATGCGGGAACGCATTGAGAAGAAGACCAAGCGGAAAATGGCGATAGTGCGTGAAGACTGCGACTCATTTGACATAATGCCCCTCGAGACGGCTCGCGCCGAGGGGCGGCGCGTATATCAGGGGACAAAGGTAGACCGCTTTATAGCCTCATTCTCCGGCGGCAAGGACAGCCAGGTGATACTTGACCTGTGTACTCGCGCGATACCGTCTGCAGATTTCGAGGTCTTCTATTCAGACACCGGCTACGAGCTGCCCTCGTCGCTCGAACTGTACGAGGAGACCAAGCGGTATTACGGCGAGAGATTTCCGAACCTGAAATTCCATATGACGCGCAACCACGAGAGCGTGCTCAACTACTGGGACAAGATAGGCACGCCGAGCGACACGCACCGCTGGTGCTGCACCGTCATGAAAACTGCCCCCCTCTACCGAGCATTGAAACTTCCCAATTCAAATAAACAGGCTAAAGTGCTGGCATTTGAGGGTGTCCGCGCTGAGGAGTCAACACGCCGAAGCGGTTATCTCCGTATCGGCAAGGGGGTGAAACACTCATTCGTTATTAATGCACGTCCTATTCTGGCATGGTCAACAACTGAAGTGTTCTTGTATCTGTTTAGCCATAGTTTGGTAATAAATGAGGCATATCGTTTAGGCAAACCTCGTGTGGGATGTATTCTTTGTCCTTTTGGCTCGCCTTGGGATGATATGATTGTGAGCCGTCGTTATGAACAAGAACTTAAGCCGTTTAAGACTCGATTGGAGAGAGTAATCAAGGAGCGAGATATCCCGAATGGGGAAGAATATCTTTCTGAGAGGTTATGGAAGCTCAGGGGAAGCGGTAAATATTCACAGTCATCAGCCAATGTTTCTATTGTGTCAGATGCCAATGAATGGGAGGCAAGTGTTGGTAATTCTACATGTAAGCCAACTACTTGGTTGGCGACACTTGGGCATTATACTTATAACCGAGAAGGTGATGAGGTGAATGGAGAAATCCCATTTGCAAACTGTGTGTACAAGTACAGAGTTGTCTTTGACAGAGGTGAGTGTAATTACACATTTAAGGTATATGATGATTGTAATATTCGATTGAGGTATCTGTTGCGGCGCATATTGTACAAGACTGCGTATTGCATTAATTGTGAATCTTGTGAGATTGAATGTCCGACAGGCGCTCTTTCGACATATCCGAAAATAGCAATAGATACGATGAAATGCATCAGCTGTTTTAAGTGCCTTGATTTTCATAGTACGGGGTGTGTCGTTGCCGATTCGCTCGTCGCACCTACCAATATCGTACCTACCAATAATAATAACATGAAAGAAGAAAAAGAGAAAAATCCGTCGGGAGCATCACGATATGGGTCTTTTGGAATCCATTCCGACTGGATTAAGCATTATCTCTCAAACCCTGATGAATTTTGGGGTGACAATTCTTTGGGAACGAAGCAAATCCCGAGTTTTAAAGCATGGTTGAGAGATGCGGAATTTGTCGATGACAAATATACAATAAGCCCACTTGGGAAACTTTGTAGAAAACTGAATGACAAAGGTCGTTCCGAGCTTGTCTGGGAAATCATTGTTATTAACCTTGCATATAATAGTGCAATATACCGTTGGTATAATTCCGCGATAGATTTCAATCGTGCCTATACGGCTGAAATGTTTCTTGAATTAGCGTATGCCAAGTTTGATCCGAATCACGAAACTACAGTAGTGAAAAGCAATCTCAAATCATCATTGCTGCAGTGTTTCAAGTACTCTTTTATAGGAGAAAAGTTGCGTCAGGGAGTACTGGCGAATACTCGCAAAAAATTTGAGAAAGGAAATACTCTCATGCGTGAGGCATACGAGGAATTGTCGGTTGAGGCGGTGGCGTACTCGATATACAAGTATGCACAGGCGAAGGGCATCTCGTTCATGCGCGTGTCTGACTTCTACCGCCCGGAAGAAACGTCCGGCCCATACCGGGAGTTCGGCATTTCCGAAAGCGAGCTGAAGAAGAAACTGCGTGCGCTTTCATCTGGAGACAACCGCGTGCTTATTGCCGAACTGAACATGGGTCTCGACCACATAACGCTGCGCGAAGACCTGACACCGGTCTCTGCCCTCGAGTTGCTGACAAAATAACTTCACCCTCAAACTGACGTTCACCATGGCATCCTGTTACAGCGAAATAATCAAGCTGCGCGGCGGCAAGCCGGCATACAACATCAAGGAGGAGAAGGAAGACGAATGGGCTTCGTTCATCCCCAACGAACAGTTCAACGGTGTGCTAGGCACGGTTATCAAGGCCGTGCGCGGCAACGACATCGACAACCACAAGTCATTTTGGATTAACGGCACATACGGCACGGGCAAGAGCCATGCCTCTGCCGTCATAGCCCATCTGCTTTCCGACCCGATCGAGGAATTGCGGCCGTGGGTGGACTATGAGTACAAGGACCCGAAATATGCGCAGCTGCGCCAGTCTCTGTACCGTCTGCGCGAGACGAAACGGCTGCTTCCGGTGAAGATATACGGTACTGACTACAACACCATGTCGTCGGTCAGCGACCTCGCCCTTGTGGTGCAGAAAAATGTGGTTGACGCGCTGGAAAAATTCGGATTGGAGGTTCAAGTCCAGACGGACTATGAAAGCCTCATAGCCAACATACGCCGCAGCCCCGAAGTGTGGTCTACCATTATTGACCATAGCCCTGGCTTGTCGTCGATAGCCATGTCGCCGGACAAGTTGGTGGAGCTGCTGCAAAATCAGGACATAACCGCTTACCACCGTGCGATAGACGCTCTTAAGGGCGCCGGCCTTAGTGCGACGCTCGACCTTAGCAACCTGGGCAAATGGCTCGTGGAAGTGCAGAATGAGCTTGTTGCCCACTCTGCCTACAATGGCCTGTTCATACTGTGGGACGAGTTTACCGATGTGATGAACTCTTTCGGCGTGAGCATACTCAAGGAGATGCAGGGTGTCGCCGAAAAGTTCATGAACCTGGAGAACAACTCGTTTTTCTGCCTGGTGTCCCACCCGTCGGCGTTCAATACCATTTCCCCCGAAGAGGTTAAGCAGACCGACGGCCGCTATCACCGCATGAAATACAACATGGAGTCGGTCTCGGCATTCAAGATCATGACGCGCAAGTTTGAAGTCATTGACCAGATGGCGTATGACGACATCCGTTTCCGGTATTTCGGCAGCATCGGCGATGTGGTCGATATGTACACGGCGAATGCCGTAGACAAGCAGACCACGACGGCCGACTTGCTCAACTTGTTTCCGCTTCATCCCGGGACGGCAAATCTTGCAACGTATTTTGCTACGGTCATAGGCTCGTCAAGCCGCAGCGTGTTCGAGTTTTTGGGGCAGAATGATGACATCCGCAGCTTTCTCGACAGCGAGGAACACTTCAGTCGCCGCCATGTGATTACGGCAGATTACCTGTGGGATTTTGTCTCAAAAGAATTTCAGGACGATGTCACCAATTACGGGGCGGTCATGGAGCGTTACAACTCGTATCAGTTGTCTGTTCGGCACAAGAGCGAGCTGGAGGGTTGGGCATATTTGGCGGTCTTCAAGGCGGTTCTGTTGCTGAATGCGTTCAACAACATTTCTGGCGAGGACAACCGTGGGCTTGTAACACCGTCAGAAACCAACATAAAAGCCCTGTTTGCCGGGACACAATACGACTCGCAAGTCCTTGAGGTGTTGGAATGGCTCAACTCAGAGAGCATAGTCCAGCGTGCGCCAGGCGATGAACGGCTGTATTCTGTGCAGTTCTCTGCCCTGCCGGCTCGTGAAATCGAGGATCGGAAGACTGCGTTGCGAAACACACAGTTCAAGTTCACTTCCCAGGTGGTCAATTTTGACCAGGATACGGTCGATGGTTTTGTCAATAGCAGGTTCGTCCCCACTGTGATACGTCAGTGCAGCCACCGGTTCTTTTCAGACGAGGGCAATGACTCGTCGCTTGCGTCCAAGATAAAGAACACCAAGATGAAGGAGGCCAAGCCGAGCGACTTGTTCTTCGCGTTCCTTGTGGCCCGCAATAACGGCGAACACGGACGGCTCGTGGAGTTTGCGCAGAAGATGAATGTGATGCAGGCGGACGACAAGGGGCTGCGTGACATATTCTTTGTTGTGCTTGACGAGGTGTTTACCGACAGGGGGTATGACCGGTTTATCGAGTATATGGCCAACCATGACTGCGCCGGCAGCCACGGATTTGCAGACCAGAAGGCGTCTCACCGCCGCCATGCGGCTGATCTGGTCAAGGATTATCTTGCCCGCGTGGTGCGCGGCAATGCCACGGCATACGTCAACGGCAAGACATTCCCTGTCACGATGAAGCGGTTCTCTTCGGAGTGCAATGACCGGCTGTCTCCGGCCGTGTTCAGTTGCGGGCCTGAAGCACTCGAAACACTCCGGCAGAGAGCTCCGCAGACTTTCTGGAAGCGTGTGGCATCGAAGGATATTGTTGACCGGGTGCTTTTTGCTAAATCAAAGGAAGAGATTTGGTCCGGGAATGGGCAAATCAAGCCCATACAATATTTCCTTCAGGACAGTGTGGACGACAATATGGAGCTGAAGCCTGATGTGCCTGAAGATCATCCGCTGAAAGCCATATATGACTTTGTGCAAAACCGCATAAAACATGCCGACAAGCGGGCGATATTCAACTTCATGGAAAAGTTTGAAGACCTGACACGTCCGCCATACGGCTTGTATCCGTGCTTTGCCGCCATGGGCGCAATGGCATTTGCAATGCGTCCGTGGGTGGGTAAGATATTTGACTTGCTTGGCAAGCCACGCGAAGCAAAAAATCTGGAAGTTGACATCACGGCTCTGTTCAAGGCGTGGGATAGCGGCAAGTCTGACTCTAAGCTGACGTTCAAGTTCCAGACACCCGAGGAGGGCAGCCTCTGCAAGTCGCTCGTCCAGCTTTTCCGCCTCAAGTACACTGACGGATACAGTGACATAACCAGCCTCAAGGATGCCCGCTGGGCTATAACCGGCGTGTTCATACCCAAGAAGGGTTTCCCGTTGTGGTCGCTCAAATACGCTTCGCCCGGGGTGCTGTCGGCGGTTACGACAGCCTCTATGACAGACGACATACAGACGCTCATCGACAATGTGGTGAAGATATGCAATGACACAGAATTGCGAAACCCCGCACTTGTCAAGAACACGATTGACCTGATTTCGGCAAACCGGTTTGAGGCTTCGTCCATAATCCGCAATGACGCTGCCTATCGGGACGGTTTTGTGAACTACCTCAAGAGCTTCAGCAACGTCGGCCTCCTCGACGAGGAAATCGACAAGGCTCTTAAATACATCTCGCAGAACCTGCAGTCCACCATCGGCTACTGGTCGGAAGCAGAAGTGGAAAAGGCGTTGATGAACTGGCGCATCTCCACTATGCAAAAGCCTGAACCGCTTGAACCGCCCGTAATTGAAGAGCCTTATCCAAATTATGGGGAGAGTCCAGATACAGGTGTGCGGGAAGACGGCCCGGTCACAAAGCCCGAATCCAATGAACCGGTTGAGGAGGACAAGAAACAGACAGCAATCAATAAGATCCAGAATGAACGCAATATCGTAAGCCTCAGGAAAGTGCTTACACAGCTGTGCAGCGAGGGCAACAGAGATGCGATAGTTTGTGTCAACGAAAACCTGTGATGAAAAGCTTCAGGACATTCTCAAGCATGGACGATCTCCTCGCGTTTGCGCGTGAGGACAAGGAGTGCCGCGGACTGAACGAGGCTACGCTCAACCGTTATCCCGTACGGTTTGTCCTGTTTGAGAATTTTGCTGATTATTCGGAGTTCGTTTCGCGGATCGACGGTGCGTTTGGCAACCGGGTGTATCATCAGAGCATAGAGGGGTGGCTTGACAAGGACAGCCCGGATGTCATGCTGACGAGTTCCGCGTTGAGCAGGTGTATCACGGATTATGTCAAGCGTCTTCCGACAAACGATTTTGTGATTTTCCCGTTTTCCGAGCTGGCGCGTTTCTATGAGAATGACCGCATCTATCAAGATTTTGATGCATTGATCCGCACTATCCGGCTTGCCGAGCCGCCATACGATGCGCAGATGAACCACCAGCGCATCTATATCCCTATTATAGGCATGCAGGGCAAAATGGGCGCATTTGCCGGTGATCCGAACATCCATGTGTGGGAGTACCGCACTCCGACACCGCAGCCGGGGTACGAATTGGTGTTGACTTGCGGAACTACTTACGGCATTCAGGGCCTCGAAGAGCAGTATGAGACTGCAGATTCTGTTGTCCGGTGGGTGCAGATGTGGAGCAAAGCCACGACTGTCACACGCAGGATAATCTGCTCGTCACGAGCAATATACCACAGTGCGAAATACGCGATGCCTGACAATGCGTTCTCGTACAGCATCTGCAGCAACGTCTATGAGTTCCTGACCAAAGGACTTGGCATTTATTTCGGCAATGCCGAGTATAAAGCGCAGGACAATGCGTTGTGGGAGCAGCTTGCATCGTTGATTGACATCGCCGACTTTGACTTGAAAACATTCGTCTGCCAAAGGCTCGGCTTGCCGGCCAGCTGCGATGGAACGGTCTTTGTCAAAGCATGGTTTGAGTGCAGTTCTGCGTTTGACCGTTGGCTGTTGATGATGTACTACCGGAACAGCCACGACGATACAGACTATTTGTGTCGTGTATTACAGAGCGGGGTAAGGCAGGGGACTTCGGAGTTGGTTGCTGCACTATCGACAAAAATATTTGACGAGCCTCTGCTTGACAAGGCAATAGCAGAGCGCAAGGAGCTTCTGATTGAAGCGTCGCGACATGGCGCGATGGTCCCGGAGGATGTAGTACAGCGGGTAATAGCTCGCGTCAAGGCCATAGCGGCAGACTCCGAAAAGGGGTACGCTGTTGCATTCAGAGTGATTTCTGCAATCACCGACCCTGAGAAAGAACTGATTATAGAATGGCTGGGCAAAGGACATATAAAGCTGTCTCAAATTCGGGAAATTTATCATGAACTGTATGATTATCTGGCATCATATCCCTTTAAGGCAGAAACAGGGTGGCTCAACGAGTATTATTACTGTCCGCTAAACATTTCAGGGAGGCGGCAAGGAAAAAGGGCTGATT
>URTA01000055.1 GCA_900550645.1 uncultured Porphyromonadaceae bacterium | reverse complement strand
GGTCTATAACGTCAAATTGTACACCAGCTATTCAGCCATCAAGTTTGTCGGGGCGACAGCTTCGCCAAAGTTTGACGGCTTCGTAGTGGAAGAGTCCAAGCAGACGGACAGCCAGCTGCGCTATGAGACATACCAGGGCAAGGTATATGCAACTGCCGTTATAGCGCGTTACATCATCTTCCCGCAGATGACCGGCAATCTCAAGGTGACGGGCAACACATATACAGTTAGCGTAGACGAGCGCGAGTACTACAACGACCAGTTCTTCGGGCAGATGTCCGTGAGCCGTCCGCTGAAACTCACTGTCTCCCCGAATGACCTGAACGTGAATGTAAAGGCATTGCCGTCGCCCAAGCCCGCTGACTTCTCCGGCGGTGTGGGCAAATTCTCGATTTCCTCCTCTATGCCCTCGACCAGTCTGCGCACCGGGGAGACCGCCTCGATAGTCTATACCGTGTCCGGCTCCGGCAACCTGAAGTACGTCACGCTTCCCGACCTCGCAATGGTATACCCCAAACAGATTGAGGTGTACTCTCCACAGACTGATGTCAAGGCAAATGTAGGCGCGTCATCTGTGAGCGGCACTGTCAAATTTGACTATTCGCTTATGCCAGACGAAGAGGGGGAATACAAGATTCCCGATGTGACCCTCGTGTATTTCAACCCCGAAACAGGCAAATATGAAACATCCGTAGCCAAAGGCTATACCGTGACAGTAGGCAAGGGGAAGGCATCTGCGAAGTCCCACCGCAACAGGGCGAAGTTTGACGACAAGCTGCTGCCAGTGACTGGAGATTACGACGCTGCAAACCTCATTAGCAGCTGGGCATACTGGCTTGTATACGTCATCGCCGTAGTGCTGCTGCTGACAGCCACTGTGGTCTACCGCAAGTATGTGAAAGCCAATGCAGACATATCAACGGTTTTGAGCCGCAAGGCAAGCAAGATGGCCCGCCGACGTCTGCGTAAGGCCGCCGAGTGCATGCGCCGTGGCGACGCTGCGTCATTCTACGACGAGATGCTCTCCGCACTGTGGGGCTACATATCCTACAAGATGAAGATGCCCACCTCCGAGTTGTCGCGTGACAACGTCAGCGAGGTGCTGCAGGGTGCGGGCGTTATGCAGCAGTCCATATCAGTGTTCATTGAGCTTATAGACAACTGCGAATTTGCCAAATACTCCCCCAGCAACGAGCAGATGGACTCGATGAACTCCGTCTACGAGAACGGGGCAGAAGTAATCAACCAACTCGAAAAATCATTCAAGGATGCGAAGCACAACAAATAGGATAACGATGCTGCTGGCTATGCTCTTGTGTGTCTGTACCGGCACGCTGTCTGCAAGCGGCAACATGAGCGCGGACACCCTCTCTGCCGCGGCTGCCAAGGAATACGCATCAGGCAACTATGGCAGAGCAGCCGAGCTGTATGACTCGGCTGCCAACAAGGGTGGCGTGTCGCCCGAACTGCTCTACAACCAGGGCAATGCATGCGTCAAGACGCACGACTACGGCCGAGCCGCACTATGCTACGGCAGGGCGAAGAAGCTCGACCCCTCAAGCACGGAAATCAACAATAACCTCAAATACGTGGCGCAGTACGTCGATGCACAGAACCGAGCCGACCTCAAGGGCAAGCCCGCCAACGTCAGCCCCGAAGAGCCGTGGTTCTTCCGTGCCGTCTACAACTGGTATGCTGTAGACCACAGCTCCGACTTCTGGGCAGTGTGGGCAGCGGCAACATTCGTCCTGCTCATTGCCGCCATAGCATTGTACATATTCTGCCAAGGCGTTGCGTTGCGCAAGGCCGGTTTCTTCGGAGCAATAGTCCTGACTGTCTTCACGGTCGTGTTCCTGTCATTCGCCTTTGCTGCTGCTTCCGCAAGCCAGGCACATGACACAGCCGTCATAATGCAGTCCAAGGTAGAGCTGCTTGCCGACCCCTCGGACAACGCCAAGAAGACTACTACATACCTCAACCGAGGCACAGTGGTGGAGATACTGAAGACCGACGATACAGCGGGCGACAAACCAGAATGGTACGACGTGCGCCTCAACTCGGAGTGCAGCGGTTGGATTAAGGCGGAAAACATCGAAATAATTTAGTTCCGGCAAGGCTCGGTAATAAATTAGATGTCAAACGATTATGCAAGCACGCTAAAAATAGTGCCATAAAACAGCATATTTTTTTCGCCATATCCTTTGCAGTTCGGGCAATTATTGCTAAATTAGCAATCGAAAAGAACACAACACTCAAACCTATATAACCATGAGCAAAACTATAACCTTCAATGAGCTGCGTCGCCTCAAAGACAGTTTACCCGACGGAAGCGTACACCGCATCGCCGATGAACTCAATGTGACTGTACAGACTGTACGCAACTACTTCGGCGGTGTAAACTATGAATATGGCAAGAACCAGGGTCTCCACATCGAGCCGGGTCCCGACGGCGGCATAGTAGTGCTTGACGACACTACCATCTACGACATGGCCGTGAAAATCCTCGAGGAAGAAAACCAGAAGTAATCCTCTGCATATCCACGTCGCCGCGTCATTGCCAGTCCTCTCAACGTGACATCCGCGTGATGCCACATTTGGGGTCAAGCACTGCACGATGCGACAGAGAATACCTTGACGCCGAAGTGATGCACTCCGGCGTCAGTGGTATGACAACACAAAATATACATTCACTATATACATCTTTAGTATCAAATATATTTACCGGACATAACCGCCCCTTATGCCAGGCAAGCGGGCATTATAAACCAGTCTAACAATGAGAAATATCAAACATGCCATTACCATTCTTTCTGTCTTGTTTGCTGTCATGCTGACCGCTTGCAACAGATACGGCGATTTGTTTGAACAAACCGACAAAGTCGTTGAGTCCCTCTATAGTGAGTATGAAAGCTATGGTCTCGTCGGCGGACAAGAAGCCCGCTCTTTCACGCAAGACCACAACTATAAAATTGAGCCTATCGGCAGACTTGTGAACGTGCGTATACAGCACGCAGCCACATCAGAGGACTATGAGGAGCTGTGCAATGCATTGAAAGAGCATTACAGCAACGACAATCGTGTAAACGATGTATACATCTGTAATGCCGGCACTGTCATGATTGATTGCCGCAGATAGCTTGAACCTGCACCATACAGCATAGACCTTCAAATAATAACACTGACACATGAACAGCAACATACCCCTCGTCACGCTGCCCGCCGCCGCTGCTGGCCGCATTGCCGCCGAGCTGAAAAAGCGTGGCATTGCCGTGTCACTTGCCGATACGCCCATTACCGAGCTGAAGACAGTCACCGTGCCGCCGCATCATGCACAGCGTGCGTCACGGATGCTGCCCACAGTGCTGGTAAGCAGCGAGAGGGGAGCAGTCCAGCCAAACACCGGCGACGCTATACTCATACCGGTGGACTTCTCCGACAAGAGCCTGACAGCTTGCCGTGTAGGCTTTGAGCTTGCCGAAAGGCTGTCCTCGCGTCCCGTGCTGCTGCATACATACACGCTGCCGTATATCGATTCGTCGTTTGTCAAGGCAGACTACATCGAGAGCGAAGCCGACGAAGAAATTTTCCCCTCCGACAAAATCAGGGTTGCCGAAGCCTCTGCGCTCAAGGCATTTGAAGTCAAGCTGCGCGAAAGGCAGAAGGATGGGTGTCTGCCCAGCGGATTGTTCTCCTCGGAACTGTTGCCGGGTGTTCCTGAAGATGTCATCAAGGAATATTCGCGGGCCAAAAGCCCCAAGATGATAGTCATGGCGACACGCAGCCGCCACCGCAAAGAGGAAGAGATGATAGGCAGCGTCACTGCCGAAGTCCTCGACTCGTGCCGAGTGCCGCTGTTCACCGTCCCTGAAGACTGCCAGTTCCGTTCCATACGCGAGATACGTCGTCTCGCCTTCTTCTGCAACCTCGACAGCCACGATGCCGCCTCTATAGAATCGCTCCTGTCGCTGTTTGACTATCCCGAAGTTGAGATTACCCTTATTCCTGTCAGCGACAAACCGCAGGCAGCAGTTGCAGCGCGATGCGAGGTTCTGCTCGACACGTTCCGCGAAAGATACCCCTCGGTCAAGTTCGCGATGCACTGCATCGCCCAGCACTCGTTCAAGGAGGACTTCCGCACATTTGCCGACCAGGCAATGCTCGAGCTGCTGATCGTGCAAAACAAGAAGAAAAACATATTCGCCCGGCTGCTCAATCCGGGCATTGCCCACATACTGTTCTATGACCGAGAAATGCCAATGATAGTAATCCCAGTTTAGCAGCCACATAAAAATGGAGCTAAGATCTTACCTCGAAAAGTTCGCTGAAGACTGGATACAAGAAAATATCAGTATAGCGGATAAAATGTATCTTGATAGTGATTGTTTTTTATACGATCTTGATTATAGGGAATTGATAATAGAGAAGGGAAATTACAGAGCTACAATACGTATGTACCTTGATGGTATTAGAAGCACTGAATGTGATTTCACAGAAATTACAACTGAAGGGATATATAATGACTTCTATTTTCACTGTCTCCTCGATGTATCAATTCTTGAACTGATTACTGGCATAATATCTAAGTCACAACTGAACAAAACCCCATGATATATCCCTCTGATTTTGAAGATAAAATCGGGTTTACCCCCTTGCGCAACCTTCTAAAGGACTACTGCCGCAGTCCTCAGGGCAAACAGCTTGCCGACGAGATGACGTTCAGAACGTCCTACTCCGAGGTGAAAAAGCGACTGATGCAGACCCACGAAATGCTGCAAGCCGTAACAAGCGGCGCGGACATTCCCTCGTCCGACATACACAACATCGTGCCCTTCCTCTCAGAGCTGCGAGCCGCAGGGAGTTTCATAACAGCCGAAAAGTGCCTAAAAATAAGGGCGTTTATCGAGTCTGTCGCTGCAGTACGCGATTTCTGCTGCCGCCGCACGTCGGAAGAGGCATGCGCATACCCGCAGCTGGCAGCCATATTTGACAGCATGGAGCTGTTTCCCCAGCTGGCCCGAGACATTGACGCTGTCGTCAACCGCTTCGGCGAAATCAAGGACAACGCCACTCCCGAGCTGCACGACATCGTGCGTGCCATAAATTCAGTGTCAGCCTCAATGTCAGCGATAGTGCGCCGCGTAATGGCAAAGGCGGTAGAGCAGGGTATAGTGGAAAAGGACGCTGCCCCCTCGATGCGTGACGGAAGGCCGGTGATACCTGTCCCGTCGGCTTACAAGCGGTCTATAAACGGCATAGTCCATGACGTGAGCGCGACAGGCAAGACCTCGTTCATAGAGCCAGCCGAAGCAGTCGAAGCCGGCAACCGCCTGCGCGAGCTGGAGATGCAGCGTCATCACGAGGAAGTGTTGATACTCACCGCACTCGCCGACAAGATACGCCCCGAAATCGAAGCACTGCAAGCCTCGTCAAAGCTGACAGGACTGTTCGATTTCATCATCGCCAAAGCTACACTCGCACGAACCCTCGAGGCGCAAATGCCTATATTGGAGCGTAAGCTGGAGTTTGACTGGTATCACGCGGTACACCCGGCTCTGATGCTCACCCTGCGTGCACAAGGGCGGCAGGTAGTTCCGTTCAACCTTAAGCTGGACTCACGGCAGCGGTTTCTCGTCATCTCGGGACCTAACGCCGGCGGCAAGTCTGTCACACTCAAGACCGTAGGCGTGATCCAGTACATGACGCAATGCGGGCTTCTGCCCACGCTCCACGACAATTCCCATATCGGCATCGTGGACGGCATATTCATAGACATCGGCGACCAGCAGTCCATAGAAAACGACCTTAGCACCTACTCGTCGCACCTGCGCGGCATGAAGCACTTCATACGCAACGCCAACGCTTCAAGCCTCGTCCTCATAGACGAGATAGGGTCGGGGACAGAGCCGCAGATAGGCTCTGCGCTGGCACAGGCCATACTCGCACGCCTCGGCAAATCAGGCTGCTATGGCGTTGTCACCACACACTACCAAAACATCAAGACATTCGCCGACAATGAGCCAGGCTTCGTCAACGGCGCGATGCTATACGACAGGCAGAAGTTCCAGCCCCTCTTCCAGCTCTCCGTCGGACATCCTGGCAGCTCATTCGCCATAGAGATAGCACGCAGCATCGGGCTGCCGCAGGAAATCATCGACGAGGCGAAACAAATAGTCGGCTCGGACTACGTCAACATGGACAAGTACCTGCTCGACATAGCACGCGACCGCCGATACTGGGCTAACAAACGCCTCTCTATCAAAGAAAAGGAACACCGCATAGACGCGACGCTGCAAGAATACGAACTCAAGTCGTCCGAGCTGCGGCAGTCCCGCTCCTCGATATTGAAAGAGGCTCGCGCACAGGCACAGGAGATACTCGACACAGCCAACGCTAAAATCGAGCGCACCATACACGAAATCAAGAAGGCCCAAGCCGAAAAGGAGCAGACCAAGCAGATACGCTCCGAACTCGAGCAGTACAAGCGACAGGTGCAGGACTGCAAGGGCGACAACACGCTCCCGGGTGTTGCAAAGCTGAACAAGCCACACGGCAAGCAGCAGCCCAAAAGCCAGCGCAGCCCACAAGACGCTCTCGACAGGAAAAAGGAACTCGCCGCCGGCGACTATGTCAAGATGCATGACGGCGGCGTGGTCGGGCAAATCATCTCCGTATCTGGCAAGAACGCCGAGGTCGCCTTCGGCGGGCTGCGCACCGTTGTCGCTATCTCTCGGCTCAAGCCGGCAGCCAAGCCCAAGCCCACGGCAGCGCAGCAGGCACTCTCCATCTCGCAGTCCACATCCAACGACAGCCGAACACGCCAGCTCAATTTCAAACAGGAGATAGACCTGCGTGGCATGAGGGCTGACGAGGCTTTGCAAGCCGTCACATACTTCATCGACGACGCTGTCCAGTTTGAGATACCGCGTGTTCGCATACTCCACGGCACAGGCACGGGAGCGTTGCGCGAGGCAATACGCCAATGGCTCGGCGCAAGCCCGGTGGTCAAATCATACCATGACGAGGACGTGCGCTTCGGTGGAGCGGGCATCACAGTTGTCGAACTCTGACACTGCCTCTGTTCGGTCGTTTCGCGAGACGGATTTGCGTATGACACGGAAATGTGCTATCTTTGTAAACTAATACAAAAGGACGCACAGCGCGTCACGGCAAGTGCCACGGCAACATGCAGGCTGCGCTGCCTACGGAACAGAAAAACAATAAGACAAAGATATGAAATTCAATGTACAGAGCAAGGCTCTACAGTCACAGCTCCAAGCTGTCAGCAAGGTGATCAACACCAAGAACGCGATGTCGATACTCGACAATTTCCTCTTCGAGGTGAAAGGCGACCGCCTCTACATCACCGGCTCTGACCAGGAGAACGTTATGACCGCCTCGCTCGAGATAATGGAAGTCGAGGGACAGGGCAAGGTGGCCCTCAACGCCAAGAGGCTGCTCGATATGCTCAAGGAAGTGCCAGGGCAGGGGCTGACGTTCTCTATCAACGAGGACAACCTCGAAACCGAGATACAGTTTCTGTCAGGACATTTCAGCTTCATGGGCGTAGACGCGACGGAATACCCCGTGGACAGCCATGACAGCGAGGAACACCGCGACATCACCCTCGATTCCGAAATCGTGCAGAAGGGCATCGAGGCTACAATATTTGCCGTCAGTGCAGACACGCTGCGCCCCATGATGATGGGCATACACTGGGATTTCCACAACGAGGACATCACATTCGTCAGCAGCGACACCCACAAGCTGGTGCGCTACATCAACCGTCAGGCACAGCCAGGCTTTGAGGTCGGATTCACCATGCCAGCCAAGCCCGCTTCAATACTGCGCAACATCATCTCAAAGGAGGACAAGGAGCTGACGCTGCAGATAGGGGAGAAGCACGCCACATTCGTCATCGGCGACTATGTGCTGACATGCCGCTTCATAAACGGCAACTACCCCAACTATGACCGCGTTATACCGACTGACAACCCGTTCTCGCTGACCGTTGACCGCGTTTCGCTGCTCAATGCCATGCGCCGCGTCTCCCTGTTCGCGAGCCTCGCCTCCGGACTGGTGAAGCTAAACATCACCGCCGCCAACATACATCTTTCCGCTCAGGACGTGGACTATTCCGTGTCGGCAGAGGAAGACGTAGCATGCCAATACGAGGGCAACGACATGACCATAGGCTTCAAAGCACCGTTCCTGATTGAAGTGCTTGGCAACCTGAAATCTGACGAGGTAATACTCAACCTCTCTGACCCGACACGTCCAGGCATATTCGTACCCTCCAAGCAGCTGGACGACGAGAACATACTGATGCTGCTGATGCCCATGCAGACTTTCGACTATTGACACTGACACGCGCTGACAATGGAACTCAACCTGAAACGCCCCATAATATTCTTCGACCTCGAGACTACGGGGACGAATATCATTCATGACCGCATCGTCGAGCTGTCATTCATCAAAGTCATGCCCGACGGCACGGAAATCGAGAAATCGCGCCGCATCAACCCCGAGATGCACATACCCGAGGAATCAACGGCGATACACCATATTACTGACGAGGATGTCAAGGACTGTCCTACATTCAAGCAGGTGGCACGGTCGCTGTACGAGATTTTCGATGGCTGCGACATAGCCGGTTACAACAGCAACAAGTTTGACGTGCCAGTGCTTATAGAGGAGTTCGCACGCGCCGGAATGACGTTCAGCGTCGCAGACCGCCAGTTCGTAGATGTACAGAACATATTCCACAAAATGGAGCAACGCACCCTCGTGGCAGCTTACCGCTTCTATTGCGGCAAGGAGCTGACCGATGCCCACTCGGCAATGGCAGACACTCGCGCCACCTACGAGGTGCTTAAGAGTCAACTCGACCGGTACGACACGCTGGAGAACGATGTGGTGAAGCTCGCCGAGTTTTCACGCCAAGGCCGCAACCTCGACCTGGCAGGGCGCATAGTACTAAACGACAAGAACGAGCCTGTTTTCAATTTCGGCAAGCACAAGGGGAAGGCCGTTGAGGAGGTGCTGCGCAAAGAGCCGTCATTCATCGCATGGATGCAAGAACGCGAGTTCTCGCGCAATACCATTGACGTGCTTCTGCAGCTCAAGGCCAAGTATCTGCAAAACAAAAAGAAAGGCGGTCAATGATGCTTAAGGGCAAGCACATCATACTCGGCATCACCGGGGGCATCGCCGCCTATAAGTCAGCATACCTGCTGCGCCTGCTCGTCAAAGCGGGCGCGGAAGTGCAGGTGATAGCCACGCCATCGGGCAAGGAGTTCATCACCCCTGTGACACTCTCCGCCCTGAGCGGAAAGCCCGTCGTCAGCGAGTTTTTCACCGCCAACAGCGGCGAGTGGCACAGCCATGTCGATTTGGGGCTGTGGGCAGATGCCATGGTCATTGCCCCGGCTACGGCCTGCACCCTCGGAAAAATGGCAAACGGCATAGCAGACAATATGCTCGTCACCACATATCTCAGTGCGAAAGAGAAAGTGTTCGCAGCACCGGCAATGGACCTGGATATGTGGGTACACCCATCGACACAGCGCAACATCGCGACACTACGCGCCGACGGCGTTGAAATCATAGAACCCTCTGCCGGCGAGCTGGCGAGCCACCTTGTTGGCAAGGGGAGAATGGAAGAGCCGGAACGGATAGTCGAGCGGCTGGAAGCATACTTTGCCGCCGCGCAGACGCTGTCGGGCAAGACCGTCCTCATAACAGCAGGCCCTACATACGAGAACATCGACCCGGTGCGCTTCATAGGCAACTACTCGAGCGGCAAGATGGGCTATGCCCTCGCCATGGAGTGCGCCAGCCGGGGAGCGGCAGTGGAGCTGGTCAGCGGTCCAACATCGCTGGAATGCAACCATCCGGGCATACACCTCCATGACGTATGCAGTGCCAAGGAAATGCATGAGGCTGCCAACAAATTGTTTGACTGTTGCGACGCGGCAATATTCTGCGCCGCCGTAGCCGACTATGCCCCAGCGACATGCAGCGACTCTAAAATCAAACGCGAGAAGACCGAGGAGATGACACTGCGTCTGGTGCGCAACCCCGACATAGCAGCCTCATTGTCAGGGCGCAAAAAAGGACAACTCACCGTTGGCTTCGCCCTCGAGACCGATGAAGGACTGGCAGCTGCACACCGCAAGCTCGCCGACAAGAACCTCGACTGGATAGTTCTAAATTCACTTGCCAACCCGTTGGCTGGTTTCCAGAAAGACACCAACGCCGTGACGCTGATTTCAGCCCAAGGCGAGGAGAAGACATTGCCGCCGCAGCTCAAATCGGAGATAGCCAAAGACATAATTGACACAATTTTCCGTTGACATATTATGACAGTATCGGTTCACAGTAATATTCCCCGCCTCGCAATCCGCTATCTGCTGCTTGCTGCGGCTGCGGTTCTGTCTGCCTGTATGCCATTGGCGGCACAGGAACTGAACTGCACAGTCGAGGTGAACTCGTCCCAAATCCAGGGTACAAACAAGTCTGTGTTCGAGTCTTTGCAGTCCTCTATAACGGAATACTTCAACGACCGCAAGTGGACCAACGCCCAGTTTTCCGCCAACGAGAAGATCGAATGCCGTTTCTATCTGACAGTCAAGACATACGAGGACGACCGCATCAAGGGCGACCTGCAGGTGCAGCTATCGCGTCCGGTATACAACAGCACTTACACGACCACGCTGTTCAACTTCAAGGACACTAAAATCGAGTTTGACTACCGCGACGGCGACCCGCTGGTATTCTCCGAAAACACTATGGAGAACAACCTAACGGCAATACTCAATTTTTATGCGTACATGTTTCTCGCCCTCGATTTCGACAGCTTCTCGCTCATGGGAGGCCAGCCGTATTTCGACCGTGCCGCTACCATAGTCCAGCTGGCGCAGTCCAGCGGCGAAGTGGGCTGGCGCACATTTGAGGACACTAAGAACCGAAGTGCCGTGCTTGCTGCCTTTACAGACCCTAACACACAGGGAATGAGGCGGCTGCTGTACAACTACCACCGGAAGGGCCTCGATGAAATGGTCACAAGCCCTGACAAGGGGAGGGCGGTGATAACCGAATCGCTCGCCGAAATACAGGAGATATACAAGGTCGCGCCAATGTCCGTTGCCCTCTCCCTATTCCGCGACAGCAAGCTTGATGAACTCGTCAACGTATATTCCAAAGCACCGCAGAGCGAACGCGAGGACGTGTACAACCTCCTGCATGCAATCTATCCCACGGACAATGACCGCCTCGACAAAATCAAGAACCCTCCAGAAGAGACACGCTGAGCCGCAGGTGCATAACCAAGAGACGCAATGCTGAAACGCCTGTCAATATCAAATTACGCGCTGATTTCCTCCATAGAAATCACATTCGGCGAGGGGCTGACCATTATCACCGGAGAGACCGGTGCGGGCAAGTCCATTATGATGGGCGCACTTTCGCTGTTGCTCGGCGGACGTGCCGACACCAGAGTGGTGCGTGACAAGACCGCGAAGTCTGTCGTAGAAGCGACATTCTCCGCCAACAGCCGTCTGCAACCACTCTTCGAGGCAAGCCAGCTCGACTGGGACGAAGACGAGATTATTATCCGTCGCGAGGTTTCCGCCACCGGCCGCTCAAGGGCTTTCGTCAACGACACCCCGGTTAACCTGAAAATGCTCGGCGACATCACATCGTCGCTAATAGACATACACTCGCAGAACAGCAACCTAATGCTGCGCGATGCGCACAGGCAACTCGAGATACTCGACGCGCTCGCTGACAACGATGAGCTGCTCGCTGAATACAAGACCGCTTTCCGCAAATATGTAAAGGTGCGCAACGCCCTTCAAAACGCACGCAACGAAATTGCATCAAACCGCGAGAACGAGAACTTCCTGCGGTTTCAGGTCAGCCAGCTCGACACGCTTGCACCTAAGGCCGGCGAACTCGAGGCCTTGGAACGGCAGTCTGAGATGCTCGGCGACGCGGAAGAGATTGCCGCCAATCTGTCAGCAGCGACACAGCTGCTCGACACCGGCGACAATTCAATAATCGCAAAACTTGCAGAAGTGAGGCACACGCTCTCCAAGGTCAACTTCCGTCTGCTCGAAGGCCAAGGAGCAGACAGTTCACTGCTGCAGAGGCTCGAATCGGTATATGTCGAGGCAAAGGACATCGCGCAGACTCTCCTCGCCATGGCAGAGCGTGTAGACAGCAACCCGGCCTTGCTTGCCACCGTGGAACAGCGCATGACGGAAATATACGACGCGCTGAAGCGGTACAATGCTGCCGACGATGCGCAGCTGGTCAAAATACACCAGTCGCTGAAACAGCAGCTCGACACACTCGACACCTCTGACGCTGACCTTCATGAACTCGAAAGCGAAATGAAGGAGAAGGGAAGGAAGCTGCGTGCCGCCGCCGACTGCCTCAGCGAAACGCGCATGCGTGCTGCCGAAAAGTTCTCCGAACTACTGACACAGACGGCCCGTCCGCTCGGAATGTCAAACCTGAAATTTGCCGCGCTCACCTCAAAGGGGAAACTGACGCCAGACGGACAGGACAACGTAGAGTTTCTCTGCTCATTCAACAAGAACCAGGAACTGATGCCTGTCTCTGCTATAGCCTCCGGAGGCGAGACCTCTCGCCTCATGCTCTCCATCAAGGCAATAATCGCCAGCCATGTAGCATTGCCCTCAATAATCTTTGACGAGGTTGACACAGGCGTGTCGGGCGATGTGGCAGACAAGATGGGCGCAATGATGCGCAACATGGGACGGCAGATACAGGTGATTGCCATAACGCACTTGCCACAGGTTGCAGCCAAGGGACAACAGCACTACAAGGTGTTCAAGGCCGACGACGAGGAAAAAACTGTCACAAGCATAGCCGCTCTGGATTATGACCAACGAGTGGCGGAACTGGCTGTGATGCTGTCCGGCTCCTCCGTAGACCCAGCTGCAGTCATGAACGCTAAATCCCTCCTCGACAAAAGCAACACGAAATAACCCGCATCAATGGATAAAAGTCAATACGTTTTCGGCTTGAGAGCCGTGATAGAAGCAATAGAGGCTGGTCGTGACATCGACAAGGTACTCATACGCAAAGACATGGGAGGCGAGCTCGCACGCGAACTCACTGCCAAAATCAACGAGTTCGGCATCCCCTCGCAGCGTGTGCCACTCGAGAAGCTCAACCGCATAACTATGAAAAACCACCAGGGCGCAATAGCGTTGCTGTCGCCTGTGACATACTACCGTCTCGACCAGATAGTCCCCGAGCTGTTTGACCGAGGCGCGACACCGTTGATAATGCTGCTGGACGGCGTGACAGACACACGCAACTTCGGCGCGATAGCACGCACTGCGGAGTGTGCCGGCGTTGACACCATTGTAATTCCAGAGCGAGGCAGCGCAACAGTCACACCAGATGCCGTCAAAACCTCAGCCGGCGCATTGCTGCACATACCCGTCTGCCGAGAGCGAAGCCTCGCCGATGCTGTAAGGTATCTGAAGCAATGCGGCATCAGGGTTATTGGCGCTTCGGAGAAGAGCGGCAAACAGTTTACTGACGAGGACATGACCGTCCCCACCGCAATAGTAATGGGTGCGGAAGACACCGGGCTGTCAGCTGAAGTGTCGCGCCTCTGCGACAGCCTGGCCGGCATACCCATAATCGGGCATATCGCCTCCCTCAATGTCTCGGTCGCAGCAGGGGTGATGATATACGAGGCAGTGCGCCAGCGGCTCGACGGCGGCATGGCTTTGCAATGACTTCATTCCATACTTGTAGATTTAATTACCGCTTATCATTTGCAGATTAGCAAGGTTTGAACTAATTTTGCACTGTAGCAGGGCAGATCGCGCAACTCTGCACGTGACACCCGACCCAAACACACGAACATAAAGAGTTATGATCAACCGTATTCTCATAAGAGTCAAGGTAGTGCAGACACTGTACTCTCATCTGTTGGTGGAGAAGGACTTCGCACTCGAACCGCAACCCTCATCTCCTACCAAAGAGAAACGATTTGCCTACGCCCTGTATCTGGACTTGCTGATGCTCATGGGGCAGCTGGCAAGCGAAATCAGCATACGCGGACGTGACACCCCACTCGAAGAGACACGCTTCATGAGGAGTGTAATGGCTGACGACCGGATGCGCTCGCTGAAGATGAAATATTCTGCACAGCCTTTCCCCCTGAAGCCGGCACTCCCTGCCCTTGTCGAGAAAATCAAGGAGTCTGCGCTGCTGAAGAACTTCCTGAAACACAGCGACGAAACCGCCAACAGCGACATCGACATCTGGCGCGACCTCTTCAACGTATACATAATCAAAGACGCGACACTGCAAGCGGTTATTTCTCGCCGCGAAAACTATACGCTCCGAGGCATAGACCGCGCTGCCGAGCTCATGAACGCGACTTTCGTCAACTTCTACTCCTCCAACGGCAACCTGTCGGCGGCAGTGCGCACACTCGAAACAAGTCTCAACGCATCGCGTGAGCTGTACTTCCGTCTGCTGATGCTCCCATCTGATCTCGTGCGGCTGCGCGACCAGCAGCTTGACGAGCAGCGCCACAAGTACATCACCACCGAGGAAGACCGCAACCCCAACCTGCGCTTCGTCGAGAACCGACTTGTCGAGGCTCTGGACCAGGATCCCGAAATAAACGCATACCGCAGTGCAAGCAAGCTATCATGGATAGAGCAGGATCGTGTCACCCTCACAGCCCTCATGCGCGAGATACTTGCCTCTGACATATACAACGAGTACATGGAGCTGCCCGCATCCGACTTTCACACCGATGCCGAGTTCTGGCGCAACATTTTCAAGAAGGTCATATTCCGCAGCGAGAATTTCCTGCTCGACATGGAGGACAAGTCCGTATTCTGGAACGATGACATGGAAATCATCGGCACATTCTTCCTTAAAACTCTCAAGCGTTTCGATGACCTGTATGACATCAGCACAGGACATGTCTCCCAAGAACCGGTTCTGCCAAAATTCAAGGACGATGAGGACGCTCGCTTCGGCTCGGAACTGCTGTCGTATGTACTCAACAACAAGGAACTATACCGCAGCTACATCGACCGCTATATCGACACTTCGCAGTGGGACACTGAACGCCTCGCCCTCATGGACGTTGTAATAATGATGACGGCCATAGCGGAAATCATCAACTTCCAAAAGATACCAACCTCGGTCAGCGTCAACGAGTACATCGAAATAGCCAAGTCCTACTCCTCGCCCCGCAACGCCTCTTTCATTCACGGTGTGCTGGGACGTGTAATCGCAGACTTGAGAGCCTCGGGCGAACTTATGAAAGAATGACCCGAAGCAACGTCAATCCAACGAATATTAACAACTAAACACAGAATAAAATGACTGAACTCAATGCCATTTTACTACAAGCCGGCAACGGCCAATCAGGCAGCAGCATGAGCGGCATCCTGATGATTGTCGCCATGATTGTCATCTTCTACTTCTTCATGATACGCCCGCAGCAGAGACAGCGCAAGAAGCTGAAAGAGCAGCGCGAAGCGATGAAGCCCGGATGCAAAGTTGTCACTGCTGGCGGCATTGCCGGCGTGCTGAAGGAAATGGGCGACAAATTCTTCATGGTAGAGGTGGACAAGGGCGTTACCCTCAAGATAAGCAAGGACTCCGTCTATCCTTTCGAGGAAGAAACTCCCAAGAAGGAGAAAGAGCAGCCCCGCTCTCGCAAAGAGAAATCTACAGGCAGCAAGGGAACAACTGCTGACAGCTCCACAGCCGTCCTCGCTGCGTACAACGAGGATAGAAAAAAGAAAAAGGACAACAAGAAGAACAACAAGCCTGTCTTTACTGAACCCGAACCCGCAGCTCCAGACTTCATCAAGGACGAGGAGGACGAGGAAGAAGGCAGACGCAAGGACTAACCCCACAGACAAGTCCGCATGACTGGCAAGGAACGCATCGAGCGGCTGCAAAAGTGGTGGAAGATATTCAAGACCTCACGGGGGTTTCACAATATCCTCCTCTACGGAGTGTTTGTCGCGATAGCTGCGCTCTTTTGGCTTGTCATGGCTCTCAACGACAGCATCGAGGAGTCGGTTGACGTAGGCATTCGCATCTACAACGTCCCTGACAGCGTGACGTTTATCGATGACCCTCCGGCCGAGATGCGCATTTCAGTCAGCGGCAAGGGGACATCCCTCTTGCAGACCTGCCTGCTGCGTCGCCCTACTGTCAACATCAACTTCAAGGACTATGCCGACAGGGGAGTGTTCCGTCTGCCGGCCTCGAGCATGATAGGGCTGCTCAAGTCCACATTCGGCACATCGGTGGATATTTCCTCCTACTCGATAGACTCGCTGCGGCTGCAATATACCACAAGCCCTGGGCGGCGTGTCCCCCTCGTGCTAAACGCAAACGTGTCTGCTGCCGATGGGTTTGTCATAGCCGGGAAACTGCGGTGTTCCAACCCGGCAGTTACAATATACTGCGCCTCGCCCGACAATGACACAATTTCCCGGGTGTACACCGAAAAGTTCGTCAAGCGAGGGCTGAATACAAGCGAGCAGGTAGAGGTGAAAATACGTCCGATGCCTGGGTTCAAGGTCGTGCCCGCCAAAGTGACTGTCACCATTCCCGTTGAAACGCTGGTAAAGAAGAAATCCACGATTGCTGTCAGGGTCATAAATGTGCCTTCAGGCGAAAGCCTGCTCATATTCCCTGCCAACGTTGACGTGACCTACTTCGTTCCCATGAGCCGGTTCAACGAGGCCGACACCGACATCAACGTTGTTGCAGACTACAATGACCTCGCCTCGCACCGCAGCGGCAAACTGCCGGTACGGATAGGCTCGCACGGCTCTGGCTATGTCAATGTAACCCTCCTCACGGACTCCGTAGAATACACTATCGTAAGATGACGAAACAAACGGCACACAGTTCGCTCACACTCATCACCGGAGGCATAGGCTCCGGCAAGAGCGTCGTTTCTCGCATCTGCCGTCTGCGCGGCTATGATGTCTACGACACGGACTGTGAGGCCAAGCGCATCATGGACTCCGATGCCAAAATATGCAATGCAGTCGTGTCACGGTGGGGCAGAGCCTCCGTTTCCAAAGACGGCTCTCTAAACCGCAAGCACATTGCCTCGGTCATATTCTCCGACGCCCAGGAAAGGCAGTGGCTCAACTCTTTGGTACATGCAGCTGTCAGGAAAGACCTTGAAGTGAGGATGAACCTCCGCTCGCAGCGTATGTTTGTCGAGTGTGCCATACCGGTGACTTCGCATATCATTGACTATTGTGACCGCGTGTGGCTTGTCGATGCCCCGACTGAGATGCGCATAAGCCGCTGCATGGAGCGCGACAGTGGCACTGTTGCTGAAATTGAAGCCCGCATACAGTCGCAACAGCACGAATTCGAAGCATTGCCAATTGGGATAACCGACATAATAGTAAACGACGGCACTAAGCCAGTCTGTAAACAGGTAGCCCAGCTGCTGATGCACCAACGCGAACAAAAATAGAAATCACAATCAAATACAACTGTTTATGCTAAGAGAAATATTATCGATTACCGGTCGCCCCGGTCTGTTCAAGATCGTATCGCAGAGCAACCGCATGATTATCGTCGAGGATATTACCTCCAAAGCACGCTCCGCCGCACACGAGCGTGACAAAATCGTGTCGCTCGGCGACATTGCCATGTACACAGAAGGTGAAGACCTCCCGCTCGGACAGATACTCCAGCGCCTCTACGATGCCGAGAAAGGTGCGCAGGTTGAGTTCAAGTCTCTGGACGGAAACGCTCTGCGTGAGAAGTTTGCTGCAATAGTCCCCGACTTCGACCGCGAGCGCGTACATGTGTCAGACATCAAGAAGCTCTTCACATGGTACAACCTCCTCACAGCTGCCGGCTACGACAAGTTTGTAGAGGACGAACCCGCCGAAACCGAGAAACCTGCCGAAGAGAAACCTGCCGAATAACGCCGCGACAAATCATCACGCAACAATAAATGGCGTACCTGTTTTTGAGGGTACGCCATTTGTATATTCTGCGGATTGCCGACATACGTCAGCGTATGAACAGTATCTCGCGGTACTTCGGCAGCGGCCACAGCTCATTATCCACCATCAGCTCGAGCTTGTCGATGTGATAGCGTATCTGTTCGAGCAGCGGGGCAACCGTGTCATGGTATGCCACCGCCTTCTCGCGCTGGCTGCAAATGCGGTTAGCCACCTTGCGGCACTCTGTCATCTCGTCCACCATACGCTTGATAGAGGATTATTACTGTCCGCTAAACCACAAAGAGGCATACCCAACTTCTTGAAAAGCAGAAGCCGGGCATGTTCTTTGTTGCGGACAAGCCCCCCTGTCAGCTTTCAGGGCTGTCCGGCGGCGGTTCCGAAGCCCCGGAGAGCATGGCTTTCAGGTC
>URTA01000054.1 GCA_900550645.1 uncultured Porphyromonadaceae bacterium | reverse complement strand
CCGGTGGTGTAGACCGAACACGGCGACAAGCTGAACATAGCCCTCGCCTTCGAGCCCTCCTCGACACGCGAGCTGTCGCAAGCGACGTTCAACGCCGTACTGGTCAACGACTCCAACTACCACCTGCTGTTCACCTTCGCCCGCCGCAGCGCGGAGGAACACCAGTGGACAGTGGTATACCAAGGCACTGTAGCACCCAACGAGCTGATAGACCTGCACGAATATTCCCATGCCGACCTGTCAGACATTGAGCGCGTCGCGCTGCAAGCCGTGGCATACAAGGAGGGCAAGCCCTACGAGCTGAAGCCCGTGATAAACGTCACGCGGCGGATAGACCTCACCAAGTTCCACAAGCTGCACTGCTTCCGCCCCGGCACATATTTCGACACGCCGGTACTCGAGCTGCCCCTCGTCAGCGACGACGCGCAGCCGCACACTCCCATAGCCGACACCGAGAAGGGCGAGGAGGATGCGGCACGCCGGCTGCAAGAGAAATACCGCGTGGATACACCCAAGAAGAAAAAGCCCAAAAACGACGCTGCCAACCCCAACAAGCTGCTCCCGCTCATCGAGGTGGACCTGCACATCGGCGAACTCACGGACACCACTGCCGGCATGGACAATGCCGCAATGCTGCAGATGCAGCTCGACGAGGTGCGCCGCGTCATGAAAGCCAACTCGCGCCGCATCGGCCAGAAGATAGTCTTCATCCACGGCAAGGGGGAGGGAGTGCTGCGCCGCGAGGTGCTCAGCCTGCTGAAACGCGAATACCCGAAAGCGACCACGCAGGACGCTTCATTCCGCGAATACGGCTTCGGCGCAACACTCGTGACTATACATTGACACACAAACACTTAACGCTATGACAATAAGCGACGAATGGTGGACCGCCCCGGCAGAGGCTGACAACGGCCAGCTGATAATGGTCACCGGCCGCGACAACCTCGATGAGGTACGGGCGAGCGGCAAATACGTATACCGCATCGAGGTGTCGTGGAAATACGACGCCCTCCCCGACGGCATGCCCTCTCGCGAAGACGCGGAACTGATGGAACAGGCCGACGAGGCTCTGAAAGCCGCTTTCCGCCGGGAGAAGAAAATCGGCGTGATAACAGGCATTTACACCGGCGCGGGGGAACGCAACTGGGTCATTTACACCTCAAACCTGCGCGTGTTCTCCTCCGTGTTCAACCGCGCCTTGCAGGAACTGCCGGCACTGCCCATAGTCGTCGATGCGGAGTCCGACCCCGACTGGGAGGAGTACCGCCAGATGCGCGACAACACATACATCAACCCCGGGGAGTAACCACCCTCCGGGGCAATATGGCTGCCGCCTTCAGCGGACGGCAGCCAATCGGCTGAATTACAATATAATACTACTATAAATATGTTCAAGAAACTACTATCCATCACAGCACTTGCGGCGGCATCGTTCACCCTCTCCGCCCAAGTCACTTCCACCCCTCCCCTGCTTCAGGAGAGCAGCCATGACGTGGTGATATATTTCCACGCCGACCAGGGCAACAAGGGGCTTATGGGACAGCCGGCCTCGGCACAGATATACGCCCATACCGGTGTCATAACCAACGCTTCCGTATCGTCAAGCGACTGGAAGTACGCCCCCAACTGGGGCGACAACAGCGCGAAGTACAAGCTCGAGTATGTCAGCACTGACCTCTGGAAACTAGACATCGGCGACATACGCGCATACTACGGCATCACCGACCCGTCGGTGAGCGTCAAGCGGCTCGCCTTCGTATTCCGCAACGCCTCCTGCTCCGCCGAGGGAAAGGGCACGGGCAATACCGACATATTCCTCGACGTGCTGCCTGAGGGGCTGCAAGTCTCGCTGTCTGCCGACACTGACGGCACTGTCATACAGCCGCAGAGCACCGTCAGCTTCACCCTCCTCGCCTCACAGGCAGCTGACCTCACCCTCTCGGTCAACGGCAACAGCATCGGCACAGCCTCCGGCAAAACTGAGCTGACCGCCAAGTACAGCTTCGCCCAGTCAGGCAACTACACCGTGACCGGCACTGCCACCGCCGGCGGACAAACCGTCACCAAGTCAATAGAATACGTATGCCTCGCGCCCTCTGCCGCTGCCGACTACCCCGGCGGCAAGCCCGTCATGGGCGCAGTGCGCAACGGCGACGGCTCGGTGACGTTCTGCATCGCCGCGCCGCAGAAACAGACGGCTATGCTCGTGGGTAGCTGGAACGACTATGCCAACGACACGAAATACACCATGGCTTACCAGGACTATGAGGGCAACCGCTATTTCTGGATCACCGTCCCCGACCTCGAGCGCGGCAAGGACTATATGTACTACTACCTGATAGACGGCACGACCAAGGTCGGCGACCCTTATGCACGCCTCATTCTCGACCCAAACTATGACCAGTACATAGCCGCAGACGTGTTCCCCGACATGCCGGCATACCCCGATGCCGTCAGCGACGTGCCGCTCGCCGTATTCAACGACAACATCAACGACTACGACTGGCAAGTGTCCGGCTTCAAGGGCGCGGAGGCCTCCAACCTGTTCATCTACGAGCTGCTGCTGCGCGATTTCACCGGCACTGAAGGCCAGGCATACGGCAACGGCAACGTGCGCCTCGCCATGGAGAAGATACCCTACCTCAAGCAGCTCGGTGTGAACGCCGTCGAGCTGATGCCTATTACCGAGTTCAACGGCAACAATTCGTGGGGCTACAACCCCAACTTCTACTTCGCCCCCGACAAGGCATACGGCACGCCGGCCGACTACAAGGCATTCATCGACGAGTGCCACCGCAACGGCATAGCCGTGATACTCGACATGGTCTTCAACCAGAGCGACTGGCTGCACCCCTGGTACCAGATGTACCCCGCCGGCTCCAACCCCTTCTTCAACGCCACCGCACCCCACGCATACAGCGTGCTGAACGACTGGAACCAGGGCAACCCGCTCGTGCGGCAGTACTTCTGCGACGTGCTGCAGTACTGGCTCACCGAATACCGCGTTGACGGCTTCCGCTTCGACCTGGTCAAAGGCCTCGGCGACAACTCGTCATACAACGGCTCGGGCGATTCCGCCACCGAACAGTTCAACCAGTCGCGCATCGACAATATGCGCCGCTTCCAGCAGGCTGTCATGGAGGTAAACCCAAATGCCTATTTCATCAACGAGAACCTCGCCTCGCCCGCCGAGGAGAATGCCATGGCAGAATACGGACAGCTCAACTGGGCCAACGTAAACTACTCGGGCTCACAGTATGCCGCCGGGCTGAAAGACAACTCCGGCCTCAACCGCTTCTACGCGCCCGCTGACAGCCGCAACTGGGGCTCAACGGTATCATACCTCGAGTCGCACGACGAGCAACGCCTCGCATACGTCCAGAACACAAGCGGCGCAACAGGCATCAAGGGCAACATCGTCAACTCTATGCACCGCCTCGGCTCTGCCGCCGCGCAGATGATGATGTCGCCGGGAGCGCACATGATATGGCAGTTCTCCGAACTCGGCAACGCACAGAACACAAAAAACTCCGGCGGCAACAACACCGACCCCAAGACCGTCAACTGGAAGCACCTGGACAACGCCAACCGCCACGGCCTCTACGACTCGTATGCCGAACTCGCCGCCATACGCAACAACAATCCGCAGATGTTCTCACGCGACGTGCAGGTGACTGTCAACACCTCCGCCTCATACTGGAACAACGGACGCTCGATAGTCCTCAGCAACGGAAACCAGCAGATACTCCTCGCCGTCAACCCCAACATCGACGGCGAGCCGATAAACGTCTCTGTACCCTTCAAGTCGTCAGACAACGCAGACTATCAGGTGCTGTCCAAATCGTATGACACCGACCCGACGTACAACGCCGCAGCCGGCTACATCACCGTTGCGCCCAACTGCTACGCCGTCATCGGCTCGGCAGACCTGACCGAGGTTGAAGGCATCGCCAGCGACAGCACGCGCCTCATAGTCAGCGGCGGCAACGGGACACTCAACATCGCCGGCAGCAACGGCAGCATAGCCGTCTACACCCCCGCCGGCGTATGCGTCTACCGCGCAGAAGGCACGGCAGACGACTCCGTCAGCCTCACCCTGCCGCGCGGCATCTACATCGTCCGCGCCGCGCAAGGCGATACCGCCCGAACCGTGAAAGTCCGCATCTGACCAGCAGCCCCCTCAACAGGGCAAACACATACACACAGCAAAGGCGCATACCTCCGGTGCGCCTTTGCCTTATTCCGTCTGTACACGGACATTATGTACCGCGTGCAATTTACTGAATATCTGCTATTTTACTGCTTGGTCTCGACCAAGTTAGGTACGTCGCCATAGTCGTTAGCCCAAATGTCGCTCGGCTTGCACATCCATATCAGCCATATTATTCCGCCAACAAAAGGAACAAACGTGACAGAAAAGTAGTTGCCGCTCTTGTCTATGTCATGCAGACGACGCCAGCAAAGACCAAGATATGGCAACAGTACTACCAACCACCAAATAAGCCAAATCGTACTAAAGGCATTGTCTGATGCGTATGGGTCATCGCCTGCCAACAATCCAAAAAGAATGACGATGCACATACACACCAACCAATTGAATAATACGAACCACCAGTATTCCGAGCGCGAGGCGCGTCCCGAAAAACAGCAGTATTTGGAGAACGCTCGCTTAATCGCCTCTCCAAAACTGACTCTTACTTGTACTTGTTCCATTTGCGTATTGATTTTTTGTTTTCAAAATGCCGCAAAGCATTTAGTTGATGCAAAATTACATCGCATAGTCGTGTTTTACCCCCGAATATTAAATTATACAAACAACCGCTGCTGCAACAAACACTGCTGCGCAAAATAATGCAAAACGCCTTGTATGACAAGGTAGGAATACGGCGCAATTATATGGGGCATAAAACCACTGACAGCAGGGCAAGGGACGGTCAAAGGAGGGAGGCGAAGTCGGTGGCGGGTGTGCCTCGGCGGGCGCGGCATGCCGCCGCAAGGCGTGCCAGCACCCGGGGCGTGCGCGACGGCGCGTCATAGCGGAAGCGACGGTATTCATCGGCTGCCGCCTCGCCATATTCCGTCACCCCTCCCTGCCTAAGCATTTCGGCGAGAGTGTCTATCCATTCCGAGAGGGTGTCTCCCTCGGGACGAAACCATGCCCGGTCATCATCGTCATAGCACAGCTGTATGCCGGCTGCGGAGGCGGCTCCGGCGCACCATGCGGCATGGCTGCGCACCGTGTCCGCTCCTTCCACGATCATCAGCGGCACACCGTCAGCTTTGCAGCGGTCACAAACACAGCGCATTGCCTCGCCAAGGTTGTCGGGCAAACTCTCGTCGCTCAATGCATGAAGCCCCGCCTCCGAAATGCCGAAAAGCGAGAACGTCCACCGCTTGTCGGGATTGTTGTCAGACGGTACAAGCACACCCAATGCCGGACGAATGTTTTCGGGCAAGGCGGACGGAGCGGGGATGCTTGCCGGGTCGAAAACGGGCATGCGTGAGGTGCGGAACGCCTCCTCTGCTGTCGTGGGAAACTCTGCCATCATTGCCTCGTGGCTCTGGTATTCGCGCCGCTTGTCGTGATACCACGCCACAGCCTCCAGCGGCACGCCGTCGGCCAGCAGCTGCCGTTCATACTCATCCATTGCCGCGAGCAACTTTCCCATTTCCGTAGGCTTCACCTCGCGGCGGTACATCTCTATCTCATGCCACGGCACGAATATCGCAAGCTTGTCGCTCTCGCCAGCCACGGCTCGCTGCCATTCGCGGTAGAAATAATTGTCAGTGCCGTTGGCCGTTGACTCCATGACCACCACGGAGTCGGGACACCGCAGCACCGAGCCGCCGACGGTACGGACTATCTCCTCGGCAGTACGCGCATCGCCGTCAGCCCAGAAAGCCACCTCGCTCAGGTGTGCCATGGCGAAATTGGAGCCGCGCACGGAGTTTGGCGACATCGACGTGGCAATAGCCACCTGGCAGTCGCGGGTGGCAAGGTAGCCAGTTGATGCCGACTTCTCGTAAGGCACGAGTTCCCAGTCCTTCGGCTTGCCCGGCTTCATCGCCTCTGGGTAGCAGCGCAACAGCCGCGTGTACATCCCGCGTATGGCAGCGGCAGCATCCTTGACGTGGGCGCAGGTGAGCGAGTTCCACCCACGGCACACCACCATCTGCATCCACGCCATGTATATCTGCACGAGCGTCGAGCCGCCCCATTGCCGCGCCTTGAGCATGATGACACGCACCGGCCGGCGCGACCGGCGCACGCGCTCCATCTGTGCCAGCACACGCCGCTGCGGCGCATTGAGCGTGAACGGCACTTCGCGACCGCTCTCCTTGTCAACTATCCTGACGCACTCGCGTGCCCAAGCCTCGAAATCAGCCGCATAACGCGCCATGCGGCTCTTGTAATCCTCTGTTTCCATATTGAAGTTTTTTGGCGCAAAGTTACGCCGCCTCCGCGACTTGAAAATGCGGTTTTAACACTCTGCGCCCCAGCGATGTTCCTTCTCCGCCCGCGCAAAATTTGCGAATGATGAGATTTGTCGCTAAATTTGCACTGCCTGTACATCAGACGGTGTGCAGACGTTTTCTTCACGGAACAAAGCTGTCAAACCCAATGTTGCTAAGCAAACTATACAAGACCATAGACGAGCGTTACTCCGGCAATGACAAGGCACTCATAACGCACACTCTGCAAAGCAGCGCAGAATACGAATCCAGCGAGCTGTGCATGATGGCCTCTGAACCGGAAGTGGCGTATTATGCAAATTCGTTGTTCAAAGACCATGTGGATTTTGACGTGCCGTTTCCTCCCACAGAAAAGCCGCAATTCTCCTTCATCGACCTTTTTGCCGGCATCGGCGGTTTCCGCATACCGTTGCAATGGGAGGGGGGAAAATGCGTCTTTTCATCCGAGTTCAACCCATCGGCACAAAATGTCTATGAGGCAAATTTCGGGGAATACCCTTTCGGCGACATAACAAAGATTCCCAAAAACATGATTCCGGCACACGACGTGCTCACAGCCGGCTTCCCATGCCAGCCGTTCAGCATTTCAGGCAAGATGAAGGGCTTTGAAGACACGAGGGGGACGCTCATATATTCCGTGTTCCAGATAATCGAGGCCAAGCAGCCCAAAGTCGTTTTCCTCGAAAACGTGAAGCACCTGGTGCATCATGACAAGGGCAAGACTTTGAAAACAATACTGGACGGCCTCGAAAACCTCGGGTACAGATACAGCTGGAAAGTACTGAACTCTTCGGACTTCGGAGTGGCGCAAAACCGCGAGCGAATAATCATAATCGCGCACCATGACAAGGAGTTTGATTTCTCACAACTGCACAGACAGAAGAAAGTCATGCTGCGGGAAGTTCTGGACGACCCGGCAAATACCCAGTTCGAGTATCTGGAAGAGCCGTACACGATATTGCCAGAGATGAAACAGCAGCCATCAGGTCTGATATTTGCCGGCTACCGCAATAAAAACATAAGGAAAGCGGGCGTACGCCCGGGTACAGAACACTTGTCACGTGTACACAAGCAACCGAACCGTATATATTCGGTTGATGGCGTGCATCCTGCAATTCCCTCGCAAGAAACATCAGGGAGGTTCTGGATTTACGACGGAAAAACGGTGAGGAAACTGACGCTAAACGAGTGCTACCGCATAATGGGATTTCCCGATAACTTCGTGCGCAGCAACAGCATAACCGAGCAATACCGGCAAGTGGGCAATTCCGTGTGCATCCCAATGATCCGCGAGATTATGAAAGAAATAAAGAGACAGCTACTATGAACGATACCGAACTATTTATAGAGCGTCTTTACAGCGATGCGCTCGAGAAAGACATTAAACAGGATTTTGCGACACTGCCTGACTTGCTGAAAGACAAGCTTGACACCATAGCTTTAGCTTCTGAAAATTCCAAAGGAGCATTGGCCGTGACAGTTACAAGTCTGGTCTACAAGACATTGCATCCCGACCAAGATGTACGCCGGCATCAGCAAAGCATCGACGGCGGTTATTCGGGACGCACGTTTGACAGTCATTACATAACACCCTTCCTGAGAGCCAAATCTTTCCCCAACATGGCTGAAAGCGGTTGGTTAACAAGGTCGTTAGAACAAAAAGTCCCATACGACATGGACTATACCGGCGCAATCAGACCTCAGCAGCTGAAAGACGCATTTTTGGGTGTCCTTGACATGGTGGAGAATGTACCTGTCGATACGGAATCGGCTGTGCAGTATCTGCTTGCACGCCTTGCAGTAATACGTGACTCGAGAATAATCGAACTTGCCAAGCCCAAGAACCTCACGATTTTGGCTATAGCGAATGTACTCGAGAAGCATTTCTCCAGCACCTACAAAGGCAGCGGAGCATCACGGTTGCCTGTCATTGCCTTTTATGCCGCATATCAGGCTCTGATGCCCGAGCTGAAACGCTATGAGGGGATGACCTTGCTGCCGCTCGAAAGCCACAACTCAGCCGACGCACAAAGCGGCAGGCTCGGGGACATCGACATTGTTGACCGCGACGGCAAGCCCTTTGAGGCTGTTGAAATCAAACATGACATCCCGGTAAACAGGAACATCGTAGAAAGGGCGAAGGAAAAAATACTGCCGTCCTCTGTAAGCCGGTACTACATATTGTCAACCATTCCCATGCATGAAGAGGAAATGTCGCATATTTCCGAAATCATCACACAGGTCAAAAACTTCCACGGTTGCCAGATTGTGATAAACGGCATAATACCGTCACTGAAATATTACCTGCGGCTATTGTCAGACACAGCTTTGTTCGTAGAGAACTATGCACAACTGCTGGCGACGGACGAAGGCGTAAAGTTTGAACACCGCCAACGGTGGAATGAAATCATAGCCGCGTTGTAACACGCCGGGCGGCGTGTGCCGTGCAGACGGGGGTTGCGGATATGGCGAAAAAATTGTAACTTTGTGTATTGCATGGCGCAAAACGCGCCGCAACACTCTCCTGTCATGAGCATCAAGGACTATCCGCAATACACCCCCAGTGAGGAAGACCGTATGGCCGACGAGGCGTACCAGGGTCTTCTCAGTGCATACCTGGCCTCCAACCACCGCAAGAAGGTGGAAATCATCGACCGCGCATACAAGTTTGCGCGTGAGGCTCACCGTGGCGTGCGCCGCCTGAGCGGAGAGCCGTACATCATGCACCCGATAGCCGTGGCGCGGATAGTCATCTCGGAACTCGGGCTGGGTTCCACCTCCATCTGCGCCGCGCTGCTCCACGACGTGGTCGAGGACACCGACTATACGCGGGACGACATCGCAGCCGCTTTCGGAGACAAGATAGCCGACATAGTGGAGGGGCTGACGAAAATTTCGGGAGGGATATTCGGCGACAAGGCCTCGCTGCAGGCCGAGAATTTCCGCAAGCTGCTCCTGTCCATGTCTACCGACATCCGCGTGGTGCTCATCAAGATGGCCGACCGCCTCCACAACATGCGCACCCTCGGCTCTATGCGCCCCGAGAAGCAGTACAAGATAGCCGGTGAGACGCTGTACGTATACGCGCCGCTGGCACACCGTCTCGGCCTGTTCAAAATAAAGCAGGAACTCGAAGACCTCGCCTTCCGCTATGAGCATCCGCGCAAGTATGAGGAGATAATGTCGCTGGTCAACGAGAGCGCAGACCACCGCGACCGCATCGTCGAGGAGTTTGTGCGCCCGGTACGCGAGAAGCTCGACGCCGCCGGCTTCAAATATGAGATCAAAACCCGCGTCAAGAGCGCGTACAGCATATACAACAAGATGGAGAAGAAACATATCCCGTTCACCGAGATATACGACATCTATGCCGTGCGCGTGATATTCGAGAATGATGACGACTCGCTGGAACGCTTGCGCTGCTGGCAGATATACACCTTCTTCTCTGACGGCCGCGTGGTCCACCCCGACCGGCTGCGCGACTGGACAGCCGTGCCGAAGGCCAACGGATACCGGGCGCTGCACCTGACGGCAATGGGACCAGAGGGGAAATGGATAGAAGTGCAGATACGCTCGCGAAAGATGGACGACATCGCCGAGCTGGGATATGCCGCACACTGGAAATACAAGAGCGGCGTATATGAGGACGAAACGGAACTCGACAACTGGATACGAACAATCAAGGACATACTCGCAAACCCCGAGCCCAACGCCATCGACGTGCTCGACACCATCAAGCTCAACCTGTTCTCTCGCGAGATATATGTGTTCACGCCCAAGGGCGACCTGTACACGCTGCCCGCCGGCTCGTCGGTGCTTGACATGGCCTTCGCAATACACTCCGAACTCGGCATACACTGCATGGCGGGCAAGATAAGCCACAAGCTCGTCCCGCTGTCGCACATACTCGACAGCGGCGACCAGGTGGAAATCATCACTTCCGACACGCAGTCGCCAAAGCCCGAATGGCTGGATTGCTGCCACACCGCCAAAGCCCGCGACCGCGTGCGCTCAATCCTGCGCAAGGACCGGCGGCTGCAAGCACGCAAGGGAGAGGAGATTTACCTCGACTTCCTGCGTCAGCAGAGTGTAAAGCCGGGGGGAAAGCTGCTAAACCGCATTGTCAGCCACTACAAGGCGGAAAATGCCACAGAGTTCTACCTGATGCTCGCCAGGGGCGACATCGCCTCGCTGGCGCAAGACCTGCCGTGGGTGGGACACTCCAAACAGTCCATATTCTCCAAGCTGCTGCGCAACCCGTTCTCGTCGCGCCGCAAGGAGGAAATGCCGGCCGCCGAAGCGCGCCACGTCAACCTCGGCGAGGTGTATGTGCTGCGGCCAGGCAGCTCGCCCAACTACCGGCTGGCAGCGTGCTGCTCGCCGGTGCCGGGCGACGACGTGCTCGGATTTGTCGATGACGAGGAGAATGTGGTGGTCCACAAGGTGAACTGTGACACTGCCATGCGCCTCAAGAGCGCATACGGCCCGCGCCTCGTAGCAACACGCTGGGAGGGGACGGCGGACCGGTTCATGGCCTCGATTTCCATGGAGGGGCTGGACCGCACCGGCATGATCGGCGACATAGCCAATACCGTCACCGGACAGCTCGGCATCAACATCCGCAGCCTCAACATCCGCGCCGACGGCGAAGTGTTCCATGCCGACATGACCGTGCAGATAGACACCACCGACACCCTCGACAAGATAATGCACGCACTGAAGAAGATTTCAGGGATAAAGTCTGTCAAACGAATGAGTTGACAACCGTCCCGAGCAACATAACACAGACTCAAGAAGATGAAGTTTTTCTCAAAGGTAAATATGGCGCGTGTGGGCATGGCAATCATCCTCACAGCCGTTGTCCTGGCTCTTATGCCGCACGCCGACCGCCAATCATACAGCTACGAACTGAACCAGCCGTGGAAATACCCGCTGCTGACAGCACCGTTTGACATGCCCATAATGCGCGACTCCACGTCGCTCACCACCCTGCGCGACAGTGTTGACAAGCATTTCGTCCCATTCGTGAAACGAGAGGCAAACATCGCCAAGGACGTGACGGAGCGGTTCAGTTCAGCCGCTTACGGGAGTGTTGACAGCCACGACATCGCCATAGTACAGCAACTGCTGGCGCAAGTCTACAAAATCGGCGTAATGGATCCAGACCTGTACGCAAGGGTGACGGAATACACCGGCTCGAAAGTGCGCATGTCCGAAACATCAGACGACCCTGACGTAGTGGGGACGGTAGACGTGTCACAGATGTTCACGCCGGTCAAGGCCTTTGAGTTCATCGACTCGGTATATACGATGCGCTTCCACAACCTCGACGGCGCAGGCATGTCACAGAACCTGTCAAAAGCACTGAATGTCAGCATAATTCCGAATGTCGTGGTAGACTCTGCACTCGACACGAAATACCGCAAGCAGGAGTTCCTAAACGTGACTGGCGCACAGGGCATCATCAAGAAAGGGCAGCGCATCGTGGACCGTGGCGAAATCATCACGCCGCAGATTTACACCAACCTGAACACGTTTCAGGAGATGGTGCAAAAGAACCTGCACGGCACCAGCCAGCAGACATACTTCATGCTCGGCCAGACGCTGTACATACTCTTCTGCATAACGCTGCTGTACCTGTTCATGACCCTCAACCGCCAGCAGTTCTACAGAGACGTACGCAAGATGACATTCCTGATGACGTTCATAACCATGTTCTCCGCGCTGACCATACTGCTGTTCGAGAACTTCTCCAACGGCATATACCTCGTGCCGTTTGCAGCCTTGCCGGTGGTGATACGCATATTCTTTGACTCGCGCACTGCCATATTCTCGCTGCTGACCACAGTGCTGATATGCGCCCTGGTGGCGACATACCAGTTCCAGTTCATATTCATGGAAATGTGCGTCGGACTCGTGGCAGTGTTCAGCATACACCAGCTGTCACGCCGCTCGCAGCTGGTACGTACCGCGCTGTTGTCGTTCCTCGCATACTCCGCCAGCTACTTCGTCTCGACACTGATCGCAAACGGCGACCTCGACCATTTCTCGTGGAACATGATAGGCCTGTTCGGCATCAACTCCATAATCCTGTCTTTTGCATACATACTGATAGTAATCATCGAGAAGGTGTTCGGCTTCACCTCCACCGTCACGCTCGTCGAGCTGAGCGACATCAACACGCCGCTGCTGCGGCAGCTCGCTGAGGAAGCCCCCGGCACATTCCAGCACTCCATGCAGGTTTCCACCCTTGCCGCCGAGGCTGCGCTCGCTATCGGCGCGAATGTGCAGCTCGTGCGTACCGGCGCACTGTACCATGACATAGGCAAACTCGAGAGCCCATTCTTCTTTACCGAAAACCAGCACGGCGTAAACCCGCACGCCGGCCTTGACCCGGAAACCAGCGCACGCAAGATAATACGACACGTCACATACGGGGTGCAGCTCGCACAGAAGAACAAGCTCCCAAAGGTGATAATCGACTTCATTCTCGAACACCACGGACGCGGCCTCGCCAAGTATTTCTACAACACGGCTGTCAACGAGCATCCGGGCAAGACCATCGACCCGGAAAAGTTCCGCTATCCGGGGCCGAACCCGCAGACACGCGAGACCGCGCTGCTGATGATGGCTGACGCTGTAGAGGCGGCTTCCAGAAGCCTCAAGGACTTCTCCGTGGAAAACATAAACACGCTCGTGGACAAAATACTCGATTCGCAGCAAGCCGACGGCCTGTTCCGCGAGTCGCCGCTGTCGTTCCGCGACCTCGAAACCGTGCGTGCCACGTTCAAGAAGCGTCTTGCCACCATTTACCACTCGCGCGTGGCATATCCCGAAATACACAACCACGAGGCACTGGAAGTGCAGACTGCTCCGACTGCCTCGACTGCTGAAACAAAATAATATTACCGCAGCAATCCGCGTTATGAATATAGCCCTTTTAAGGGCTTAGCAGATATGGCAGTCGTAATCGTCACAATAAGCTGTCTGATGTGGGTGGCAGCATTGGCGCTCACCATGTCGCGCCGGCAGATGCTCGCGCCCGTGGTGTCATACCTCGCGCTGCTCGTCATCAGCTTTGCCGAGGATGCCGCACGCTACCAGCTGCTGCCCGTCAACGGTGTCATCCTCACCGGCTGGCTCGCCATGACACTCGTCGTGACCGCAGCTACTGCAATGCAGCCACAGGTGCTGCAGGCGCAGCGGCGAGGTACAGCCTACATAACCGCCGGCGCAGTCACCGGCATGGCGCTGGGACTGTCGGCCTTCTCATTCGGCATCGCCGAACATCTGCTGTACAGCATTATGGTGCTGCTGACTGTAATCGGCGCGTTTGCCGGCATGCTGTTCTTCTCACGCACACCCAAGGGCGAAGACGTGGCTATGCACACCGGACGGTTCTTCCGCTACCTGCTCGCCAAGGGATTCCCCACAGTGATAACGGTATCAATGGCGGGAGTGGCAGCACTGCTCGCGCTCGCCGTCTCGCGGGAAATACAATGACACACTGCCTATTAACAGACTATCCTCATGAAAACAAGCATATTACACTCAACAATCATAGTACTGGCACTCTTAGTGGCCGGGGGCATCGCCGCAGCAGCACAGGGACGGCAGGTGTCATCATCGCCAGCCAAGAAGACCGTGACGGTGGAACGCCCTGACCTCGACAAAATCAAGGCAGAGACACTCAACCCGAAAAGTCGCTTCTATTTTCCGAAACTCATGAAGCGTTTCGAGAAGAACGACACGGTGATGACCACCGAGGAATACCGCTACCTCTATCTCGGATATATGTTCCAGGAGGACTACGACCCCTACCGTGTGTCACCGTATGACGAAAAGACCGCGCCGTTGAAAACGCGCTCCAAGCACACACGCCAGGAGGTGGACACTCTCATCAAATACGCCGAGCTGTCGCTCAACGACAACCCCTTTGACCTGCGGCACATGTCATTCCTCGTCCACGCACTCAAGGAGAAGGAAAAGACCTACCGTGCCAAGTTCTGGGAGTTCCGCCTCGAAAACCTCCTCGCGGCTATCAAGAGTACCGGCACCGGCGAGGACGTGGAACACGCATGGTACGTCATCTACCCTGCCCACGAATACGACATGGTGCAGCTGCTGGGATACAACGCTGTTGACGTGGATTTTGAGAAATACCCCGGGTACGACATACTGAAAGTAGAGCCGGAAGAGGAGACCGCAAGGCGGCTCAAAAACAAGGTCGCCGACAAATTCTTCTTCAACATGGTAATACCCACCGAGCAGTTCGAGCTGAAGCACCCCGAGGACGTGGACGATGACGATGAGGAAGCCTTAGCTCCGGCAACGTCAACGGAAGAGGAAGAAGACCCGGACAACGCCCCGGCGCAGTGACAGACTTTGAAATTACCGACAACGAATAACATCATCAAGAATATATGGGAAACAAGGAATATAAGGTAAGCGACGGCATGTTTGTAGCTTTCGCATACACCGTGACCGACGCCACTACCGGCGAGGAACTGTTCAAGGCAACCGCCAAAGCTCCCGACGTGATGGTCTACGGCGTGACCGAGGGCATCATACCCGGACTGGCAGCCGCAATCAAGGACCTGAAAACGGGCGACAAGTTCGGCATGACGCTCCCGCCTGAAGCAGCATTCGGCAAACGCGACGAGGAAGACGTCATGCAGCTCGAGAAGGAGATATTCATGCGCGACGGCGAAATGGCAGACGAAATCCAGAAAGGCGCAATCGTGCCGATGATAACCTCTGAGGGGTACCGCGTGCAAGGCCGTGTAATGAAAATAGGCGACACGCACGTCACCATGGACTTCAACCACCCCTTTGCCGACATGACGGTTAAGTTTGACGGCGAAATAGTAATGGTGCGCCCCGCTACCGAGGACGAGCTGCACCCCAAGGGGGGATGCTGCGGCGGATGTGGCGGAGGCAGCTGCAGCGACGGCGACTGCGGCGGCGGATGCGGCAACAAGGGCTGCAACTGCTGACAACCAAGCATACACGCCGCCAACAGAAACAGCTGGAAATACAAAAGGGATACACCGGATGGTGCGTCCCTTTTTGCTGTTATGTCTGTCTGGCTCCGCCCTGGACGTTACTCGAAAGCAGCCACTATGGCAGCGGCGATCTGCTTCATCTTTTCCGGATCGGGGTTGTCTATCTTCTTGCTGAAGTTCATGTCACCCTCCTGCTTGAGCGGCACGAGGTGGATGTGCGCGTGCGGCACTTCAAGCCCGAGGACGGTGACACCCACCTTGCGGCAGGGCAGAGCCTTGCGGATAGCCTTTGCCACACGCTTGGCGAAAAGCGTCATAGCCGCCAGCTCGTCATCCTCGATGTCAAATATATAGTCCGTCTCGCGCTTCGGCACTACGAGCGTATGCCCCCAGTTGACCGGGTTGATGTCGAGGAAGGCAAAGAACTGCTCGTCCTCGGCAATCTTGTAGCACGGTATCTCGCCGGCGATTATCTTGGAGAAAATGGTCATGACCCGTACGATTTTCAGATTTCGATTTTCACGATTTCAAAGTTGATGATGCCCGCCGGAGCCTTCACCTGCACCGTGTCGCCGACGCGGTGTCCCAGAAGCCCCTGGGCAATGGGCGTGTTCGATGCCAGCTTATGCTCGCGCAGGTTGCCCTCGCTCTCTGTGACGATGGTATATTTCATGGTCATTCCCGTGGCGGCATTCTTGATGGTCACGGTGTTGAGCAGCTGTACTTCCTCCGTGTTGAGCTTGCTGGAATCGATGATGCGTGAAGACGCGATCAGCTCCTTGAGCTTGGCAATCTTCATCTCGAGCATGCCCTGTGCCTCCTTGGCAGCGTCATACTCGGCATTCTCGGAGAGGTCTCCCTTGTCGCGTGCCTCTGCGATGGCAGCCTTGATGGCCGGACGCTGTGCCTCAAGCGCTGACAGTTCTGCCATCTTCTTGTCATATCCCTCTTGTGTCAGATATGTAGCCATTTTGTAGGTTGTTTTTGTTTTCGTATAAAATATAAACTAACCCGGGCTGGGCATCAGTGACCCTACCCGGACTTGAAATCCCGTTGATGCCGAAACCGGCATCCCCAAATGTTTGCCGCAAAATTAGCGATTTTTTTCCGAACCTACAACCGCTTCCGTGATAATTTGGCGAGCGCCGGCGCAGAAATTGTGCATATATGACTGAAATGAGCTATATTTGCAGCAGAAAACATTGACCAAAACATGACTGAAACCAAAACCAACAAATAAACGACTATGCTTAATTCCAAAATCCTGACCGCATTGGCAGCGGCATTCATCGCCGTCGTCACACTGGCCTCATGCAATCTGCACCCTGGCGACAAGTCCAAGACCCACTATGCCGCCGTGAAACTCGTAGGCTCTGACCGCTGGAGCATCATCGACGTAAACTCCGGCGAAAACATATCATGATGACAAAGGGAATAATACTGATGGCGGCTACCGCCCTAATGCCTGCAGCCGCATTTGCGCAAAGCGCATTCGACGCATACTCGTTGAGTCAGCCTGACCGGAACGGCTCTGCCCGCTTCATGTCTATGGGCGGTGCTTTCGGCGCGCTCGGCGGCGACATCTCCGCACTCTCGCAAAACCCGGCAGGCATCGGCATATACCGACAAAATGATGCCTGCATTACGGCCAGCCTCGACCACCAATCCGCAAAAGCTATGGCACAAGCGGTGTCAAATACGACGATACAGACGAAATTACAACTCAACAGCCTCGGGGGTGTGGCAACATTCACCTTGAACGATGGTGCTTGCCCGAACATAAACTTCGGCATCTCATACAACAAGGCCGCTTCGTTCAACCGCCGCTTCAGCGGGAGAATACCTTCGCTCTCCAAATCTCTTTCCAACTACGTCGCCAGCATGACCACACAAGAGGACGCAACTGTCGGCGACCTGGAAATAGCAGACGGATATGACCCCTACAATCCCGATGACGGCGGATATATGCCGCTCTGGTCCTCGATACTTGGCTACGACAGCTATCTCATCTCTCCGCAAGACAACAACAATTCCACGACTTGGGTGGGTCAATGGAGCAACAGGACTTCCGGCACCGGCTGTTTTGATATGATTGAGAAAGGCGGCATCGACGAGTGCAACATCGGCTTGGGCGGCAACATACTCGACAAAATATATTGGGGCTTCGATGTTGGTGTTACTTTCATCAACTATCGGTGAGAGTCTACATGGGGCGAGCAACTGAAAGACGCACACGTAGACGACCGACAGGGAGCAGCCACAGACTGGAAATTGGACAACTACTACCGCATTCACGGCAAAGGCGGCACAATACGCCTCGGCGTTATATATAAGCCCGTTCAAGTTCTCCGACTCGGTTTCGCCATCAAAACGCCAACTTGGTACATTCTCAAGGAGGAGTATAAAGGCTTGGTGAACTACGCCTATACAGGCGAAAACGCCACGGACTCGGGCACAGCACTGACCAACAACGGCAACACAGCCCACAATACCTATCGTTTCCGCTCGCCATTCACATTTACAGCCAGCATCGCCGGTGTGTTTGGCGAGCGGCTCATACTGTCAGCAGACTACGAGTGGACTTCATACTCATCAATGGGTTTCTCCGAATACAGCAACAAGGACGAACTCGATACTGACGACCCTGCCTATTGGCAAAAGTCATTGGCAAAACAGACACGCTCTTCCATTGACTACGACAATCCATTCAGACATACCAACTACGATATAGACCGGTATTTCACCAGCACATCTACATACCGTGTCGGTGCTGAGCTTCGCGTCACACCGAGGTTCAGCATCCGCGCCGGATACAGCTACGTGACGTCACCTGTCAGAAGCAGAGTACACGACAACCAGGAGGTTGTATATACGGCAGGGACACGTCCGCAGTACATAACAGACAAATCGACGAGATACATAACCTGCGGCTTTGGCTACCGCTACAAGATGCTCTACATAGATGCAGCATACGTCCACAAGAGCCGCAAGAGC
>URTA01000053.1 GCA_900550645.1 uncultured Porphyromonadaceae bacterium | reverse complement strand
CGCGAATATACTGTTTTTCTTTATTGCCTCCAAATTTTTCGCCAAAAAGTTTGCATCAAAACCACAACACACTGATTAACAACACATTGTAGAGGCAAAAAAATCACAGGCACCTCCATTGTAATCGGAGATACCTGTGTAGACTATTGGCTGTTATATCATTCTCCTCGTCAGAGGATGACCTTGCAAGTCGAAGAGCCGGCGCGGACGATGTAGATGCCGCGCGGCAGGGCCACGGTGCAGCTGCCTGTGCCGCTGAAAGCGTATTCCCCCACGGATCTCACATTCGTCAGGTCGGCTTCATTCATAGCCTTGCGGTTTTCAAAGGCGTATGCCGGCACTGCTTCAAATCCGGGAGGCGCGGCAAAACTGCTGACTCGATATGGGGCAAACAGCAGATTTTTCGCGTCCTTGTCATATAGTATGCCCTCGTATGAAAGGTATACAGGATTGTCGAAAGCAACGGCAATTTCACGCATCTGTTTGCACGGCTCAAAAATCGATACGTTGATGTATGTCGTGCCGGAAGAGACAGACACCTTTTCCAATGATGTGCATTGATCTAACCGAAGGTCTTTCAGCTCCTTCATTCCCGAACCGAATGCCAACAGCTTCAAATTCTGATTGTTGTTGAAGGCATTTACACCAATCGATGTAACTGAGTTCGGCACTGTCAATTCCGAAACAGGTGTCATATAAAGCGCATAGTCGCCAATCGCGACAACACCTTCCGGTATGGCGATAGCTTCAAAGCTGCACTTGTATCCGCACTCGTCTGACAAGATTTTGAGGTTGTCCGGGAACGTTGTCAATGCAGCCTTGCGCTTGGGAGGAATCATGAGCATTGTTTCCCCTCCGCCGTCATACAGGACTCCATCTGTGCTGCTGAACTGCGTGGATTTGCCGGCAACATCAATCTGTTGCAGATAACGACCGTATTTGCGGAGAAACGAGACGTTTTCAGCATTGTTTGCTATGGTTTCCGGCAAGAAGATTTTGCCGGTGTATCCCAGAGGGTCATAGCTCTCACTACCAAGGTCATAACTCAATTCCTTGAATCCGGCGACTGTATATGTCTTGCCGTCGTACGTTATTTGAGAACTCAAGGTAAGAACGCTCGGGCCGAAGTCGTTGACGCGACCGGAGTAATACGCACAATCACCGTCAAGACAATAATAGAGACCATCAACCCCTACAACATCGTTTTGACCAGCGTATGACGGCAGTATGGCGAACACTGCCAAAATCACCGCAAGAACCGAGTTTTTCATATACAATCTGTTATGGCGTTATTATCAACAATAGGCGTGTGTGTCAAAATAGGCACACCCCCATTTCGTTTATCGGCTAAAATATACATTTGTCAGAGGATGACCTTGCAGGTCGAAGAGCCGGCGCGGACGATGTAAATGCCGCGCGGCAGGGCTACTGTGCAGCTGCCAGTGCCGCTGTACGCCTCGCGACCGTCCGCGCACCATACTGTCACCGCCGTGCCGTCAGCACACTCTACACGCATCTCGCCGCCAACGCAGCTGACGCTGACCTCCTCGCCGCCGTCAGCAACCACCTCCACCCCGGAGTACTCGTGATAGACAATGTTGTTGAACTTGTTCCATGGAGCCGTTTCCGCATACTTCTCCGGTGTCTGCACATACAGCGTGGAGAATGCATATATTGTGTTGTTGAACGGTTCGCCCCAACATGCCGGCGGCACGTCGGGCTCACAATATATTCCGTCAGGAGCTTCTCGGAAATTGAAAGCGCGATCACCAATACGCCATACCTTTGGCCCTATTTTTAGCGTTGAGATGGTATTGTTGCCATAATAAGGAACCCATTCAAATATGCTATTTTCAACAACTTCCATGTCATCTGACAGCTCAATGACTGCATTATCGGGAAATATCGCCTCCTCAAATGCACATACTCCGATTTTTGACGCATTCTTTATTACATCAAGTATTGACTTGCTGAAAAAATACGATTCTGAAAACGCAAATTGAGCAATTGACTTTATGTTCTTGCCGCCAGTAATTCCATTGATTTTGGAATGCTGGAACGCTGGCGGTATCTCTGTCATCTCATCAGACAACGTTATTTCCAAAGTCGGCTCATTCCAAATGTGAGAAAAGGCATACTGACCTATTTCCTTTGCAGAGCCTGACAAGTCCACCTTTTGCAATCCGGATTCGTAAAACGCATATTCCCCAATTGATTTCACACCTGACAAGTCCACCTCTTGTAATCCAGATTCATGAAACGCATATTCCCCGACTGAATTCACATTTGACAACAATGCTGTGCCTAACGATCGTCTGCCCTCAAAAGCACGCGGTGGAATTGACTCAAGTCCTGAAGGTGCTACGAAGCTGCCAATTCCATACGGCACATAAAGCAGGTTCTTGCAGCCTTTGTCATACAGCACCCCTCCGTATGTGGAGTATGCAGGATTGTCGTCAGCAACAACTATCCTGCGAAGCGACTTGCATGTATTGAATGAAGAAGCGTTGATGTTTGTTGTTGCCGATGAAAATGCCACCTCTTCCAAAACCGGACACCCCGCCAGATTGAGTTCCGGCAGTTCTTTCAGCGACGTGCCGAAGGACAAGCGTTTCAAATTTTTGTTATTGCAGAACGTGTTTGCTCCGATTGAGGACACTGTGTTAGGCACTACAAACTCGGAAAATGAAGTGTCTGAGAACGCATAATCCCCGATCGCTGTAACTGTGTTCGGAATAACCAGCTTTGTAGTCTGAGACCAGTAAAAGGCATAATCCCCGATTGTTGTTACACCTTCCGGAATAGTTATGGATTCCAATTTGCTTGACATGAAACAACCTTCTCCCAAAATCTTGAGGTTTTCCGGGAATACGAGTGCAGTTTCGCGAGCACGCGGCACAAGAAGAAGAGTCTCGCCAGTGTGGTCGTACAACACGCCGTCCAGACAGCTGAACTCGGTTGACTTCTTGCTGACTTCAATCTGCTCCAATCTCCAACCATAACCTTGTAGCCAGTTCAAGTTGCCTTTGTTGTTAACAATGGTCTCAGGCAAGAATATCTTGGTCGTGTTTGCAAGAGGTGTGTATTCTTCTCCGTACCTTGGATCGTAATTGAGTTTTGCAAAACCGACTACGGGATATGTTTTGCCCTCGTATGTGACATGCGAAGGAATTGCCAAAAGCTTTGGTCCCCGATCCATTAACTCACCAGAATACAACGCCGCATTTCCTGCAATGATATAATGCAACCCATCGATATTAACAGTCGGGTTATTTGTGACAATAGACGCGAATGTCGGCAAAATGGCAAGTATCGCCACAAGCATCGCAATGATTTTCTGTTTCATGTTTATGTTGTTTTTAGTTTTGTCATTTATATTTAGTGGCGTATGAGCCAAGAGTGCATGCTCTCTCCCATACGCCGTTGTTTCGTCAGCGTGCTATCCAGCCGTTGCCGCCCATTATCCAGAACCCTGGCTGCGGGTTTTCTTCAGTCGGCGCGGTTGTGTTGAACACTTTGTCTCCCTGTTCCCAGCTGCCAGTTGTCGGCTTTGCCGGGGCTTGGATTGTCACGTTGTCATCCCGGAACTCAATCGCAGACAACCCTGGAGCTGCGGACACAAACTCCGGATGTTCTGCCTCCTTGTCATAGCTGCTGATGTCTGCTGCTATCGCAGCTTCATCGCCAAGCTCCGTCCAAAGATGTCCTTCCACTGAAATAGAGTTGTCATGCAGAAATCTTGCTCCGCATACAGGTATCCTTACCTCAGCGTATTTGATGTCGTCCACAGTGGTTTCCCTGCGAATAATACGCAATATATACGGTCTCTGTTTGCCGTTCCAGCGCAGTCTGAACAGGTTGCCGCATTCTACGTATAATGGAGGTTGTCCCTTAGCGGAAACCTTAGTCAAATACGGAGTTTCACCATTGAAGTTCAGCTTGAAAACTTCACTGACAAGCCCTCGTGCTTCATCAATTATGGCGTATGCATAAAAGTCGTATATCGACCCGAAAGACAGAGCATTTGCTTTTATCCGAGAGGGGGTGCTCGATGCTTTTATGATGTTCGAGTTTGGCTCTGCTGTTATCGCCACCGACGGCAATGAGCTGAACCTTTCAGACTGCTTAAGGTCAAGGTCTCTGCGTATAGCTGCTCTGTCAGACAGGAAGTAGCTGTGGTCGTTGAACGCCTTGAACGGCTGGATGTAGCCGGCAACACCGTTTCCGTCGGTGTCCTGTGTGGCGAGCATTATCCCAGTCGGGTGCATCGACAATGCATCGCTGTTGGCGGTGACACGATAGTTGCGTGCCAGGTCGATGCTGTACGGAGCAATACTCTGTCTGGTCTTCAGCAGGATGTCGTACTCGCATATCTTGTCTACCGGTATTCTGTCCGCATAGTTGTAGCAAATGAACTTGTTGTCAGAGAAATTCACCGCTCCGTAGTTGGCGTTTCCCTCGCTCTTCCCATCCATAGCGTGTATGACGAAGTTCGGCACAATCCCCTTCTCTATGAAATTGTCGTGTATCGAAATCTGTGACCAGCGGATGTTCATCTGCATGCCCAGTTCACAGTGGTTGTCCGCAAATTCCAGTGCTGTGCAGTGCTCGATGTCGATGTCACTGTGGATAATGCTGTTGCGTATCGAGCCGCCAAGGCATGTGCGCAAGGCAATCCCTTTGTACAGTTGGTACTCCTTGCGCGGCTTAAGGACAACCTGCTCCCCCGGCTCTTTGTAAACGCCTCTGTCAAGGTGGCAGCCGTCAATGATCATCGCGTCGCCGCAGCCGCGCGAATCTATCAGGTACGGCAGCGAATCCGACAGCTTGGGGATTATCTCATTCAACACATCGCCACCGAAAAACGACTGCATGTTGCAGCAGTAGATGGTCTTGGAGTCGTTGTAATCCTGCGTCCACTTTATTGCGCGGCAGAAGTTCTCCCAGAAAACATGGCGGAACGTGAAGCCCCCTGCCACCAGACAACATACCTTCTGCGATATGTCCGCACAGTCCTTGGCACCTGATGTTTTTGTTCTGTGGTTCGGGTTGTAGAAGTAAATCTGCTCTATCGAACCGAACGGATGCGCGTAGTTAACATCAGCTGCAGGCTTCTCCTCGCCGGAGGCTGAAGGAGTAAGGTTGCCGGCGGCAACTTTTGTAATAGTCTGCTGTAATTCCAGCTGCTTAATATTTACAGCAACTATTGCCGCGCCACCTGCGCCATTCAGCTCGTTGGCTACGAAACCGTCCTTGCCGTTCTCAAAAAAAGGCGTGATGAATGTGGCTCGTCCCCAACCGTCAACCATGCCTGCATCAGGCCTCACTTCTTCTTCCTTGCCAGTTTTCACATTGTATTGGGAATATTTCGTGCGGGTGGCACTGTCACCGGTCAGGTTGATGCCGTGGCGCAAGAAAATGGTGTGCGACACAAGGTATACGCCGGCTGGCAGGAATACCTCGCCGGACATTTTCATCTCCGCTGCCTTGTTTATCGCCACCGAGCAGTCGTGTGGATTTGCGGTATCGCAACTTTGCGTGCCGACTACAGCGTCGAACCACTGCGGATAGGCACAGTCGATGTGCCAGTAGCCCTTGGCGGAGACGGTGTCCCCGAAAATCTGTGCAATGGGAGCTTCTACTGAGGTAAAGTTGCCGACAAGCTTAAGCGGCTGTTCTATCTGCTTGTTGTTACGTGTAACCAACGCTCCGGCTATCATTCCTCCGTCGAACACCAGCGACACCCCGCTGGCTATCGAGATTGTTTCCACTCCGGCTGCTGCCCTAACCGCGTTTTGGATAATGAACGTCGTGTTCTCCGACGTTTCCAGCTGACTTAAACTCGTCAGCTCTTTTCTTGATTTGACTATGGTCATACAATTAAATATTAAGAGGTTATATACTTTTGAATTGTTCTGGCCTTCCGCTTATCTCGGCATCTATATCTAAACTCGGGTAATGTCGTAATAGCGAATATCGCAGGACAATTCTTTTACGCCGCAAATATACTGTTTTCTTCATCACATTCCAAACATTTCGCCAACAATTTTGCAACAAAATCACAATATACTGTATTACACGGCTTTATAACAGCTTTTTTCAGCTGTTACAAACATCTCAGACTCAATGGGTAGAGGTGTCAGCCGGTGACTGACTGCGCGTATTCTGTCAATTCGTCGACAGTGGCGTCCTTGAGCAGCACCTTGTAGCTGGCATCAAGCAGGTATATGGCCGGAGTGTTGTCAAATATGTAGATGTCATTGTCCTCAACACGCGACTCATCGAAGCCGACTGTCCACCGCGACGGCATCGTGGCAGCATCAGCGGCAAACGCTTCGCGGTCTTCCGCCACGTCTATCAGCAGGACACGCACACGCCCTGAATTGACTGGTCCCATAAGCTGCTTGTCGTTGCGCACACGCGAAATTATGTCGTGGCAGGTGTCGCAGTCGGGGTCATAGAACACGAGCAGTGTATATTGCGCTTTGGGCAACGAGTAGAGCGACCGGGCAGTGCCATTGCGGTCGGTGAAACGGAAATCGGCGGCAGCACGTCCGGGGCTGTTCTTCTCGGCTGCGGCAAGCAGGTATTCATACCGCTGTGTGTCGCCGTCGTCCAGCACCCCAGAGCCGAGAGCCTCCTTCATCCACACTATGAATGCCCGCTCGCAGAACGACTCCGACCCTCGGCGGTAGAAATGCTTTCGCGCGAGTTCGGCAAACCGCTTGTATGCGGCCGGATAGTTGCGCATCTGCTGCAACAAAGTGGTGACGGCGTATGAGATACCGTAGTCCGAAGCATACTGGAACTGCGCGGCATAGAGGGCGAAAGAAGCGTCCATGAAGTCATTGTCGCCCATGCGGGCATCGTCAGGCGGCAACGCGTCCCAATAGTGCAGTATGACGTAATCAGCCCTGTCCATGGGGTCGAATATCGAGTCCGGCACTTCGGGCAGCGGCATGGCATTGTCGGCCATGGCGACAGCGGTATCGGCAGCTGCGGCAGTCCCGGCTTTGGTATTTCCGCACGCCGGCAGCACCGCGAGGGCTGCCGCCATCAGGCTTATAGCACACAGACGTTTTCCGGTCATTGCTTGATATATACTTCGAGGGCGGTGAAATCGCCGTCGGGTGTTATGGTCACATTGTCGCTGCTCGCGGGTATCAGCGCAAGCTCGCCCATACGCAGCGCAGTGCGTCCGGTGGAGGTGGCAAGTTCCGCCTCGCCGGCAGTGGCAATGATGATGACAAACGAGTCGCACTCGGAGTAGTCGCGCAATATCGGCTCGTCAATAGTCATGACATTGGTGCTGAAATACGGTGTCCGCACCACATTGACAGGAATGTCCGGGCGAGCCGTGTACGGCACTGGCTGACCGTCGCACCGGCTGAAGTTAAGTGCTTCGAGGGCGAGGTCGAGATGCAGCTCCCGCTCATTGCCGCTGTCGTCGCGCCGCTTGTAGTCATATATACGGTATGTCTCGTCTGAAGTCTGCTGTATCTCCACGAGGAAACATCCCTGCCCTATGGCGTGAACCGTTCCCGGGGGTATAAGGTATACATCGCCCGGGGCTACGCGCCGCCTGTTGAGCGCACCCTCAATGTTGCCTGAAGCGACCATATCGAGAAACTGCTCACGGCTCACGTCTGCATTGAAGCCTATTGTCAGCGAAGCCTTCTCGTCGGAGGGGAGTACATACCACATCTCGGTTTTGCCATACGGAAGCCCCCTGCGCTGAGCCATCTCATCGTCAGGATGCACCTGCACCGACAGCGTGTCGGAAGCGTCTATCAGCTTGACAAGCAGCGGAAACGTGTCGCCAAACCGCTTGAAATTCTTCTTGCCCAACAATGCAGCCCCCTCGCGGTCAATGAGCTGGCGTATAGACAGTCCGTCGTCGCAGCCGCCCTCAACTTCAGACACTCGGCCGTCGATGCCAGACAATGCCCAGCACTCCCCTATCCGCTCGTCCGACTCGAAGCGTTTGAGCCGCGCTATCTTGTGTCCGCCCCAAATGGTGGGCTTGTATATAGGCTTAAATTTCCACATATCGTCTTGTCAGGTTTGTAGTCCCTTTGTGAGATTCGGTTGTAATTTGAGTTTCTTATTCCGACAGGAGGGTGATTGCCCTGTCGAGTATAGCGTCGCGTCCGGCGGCGAGTTCCGAAGCCGGAGCATGGACTTCATAGCCGGGTGTCGGGTCTATGCCGCCCTCGATGCTGTTGCCCTGCGCGTCCGTCATCGGCGATGCCGACATGCGCAGCCGCCAGCCGTTGGGCAGTTCCGACGAGAAAGGCATGCCGCCCCCGCCGCCGGTGCGTGCGCCCATGACGATGACTCCGGGTGTCTGCCGCATCACCGACACGAAATCGTTGGCTGCCGAATAGCACGACCTGTTGGTAAGCACGACAACGGGCTTGCTCCACACCACGCGACCGCTCTCCGCCGGGTGATACACCACCGGGTACGGCTCGGAGAAATCAGAATGTCCCGGGCCGGTCTTGTGGCGAATGTAGCCAGCTGTCATGTCCTCATGTATGAGGCGCGAGACAAACGGGCGTATGTTGGTGAGCGTGCCGCCGCCGTTGCCGCGCACATCTATTATCAGCGCATCGCACGCGCTCAGGTACGCCAGCACATAGTCCAGGTTGCCCTCGCCCACCGAATACGAGAACGACGGGTAGCGCAGGTAGCCTATGTTGGACGGCAATATCTTGTAGTCCATAGAGCCGGTTGTGCGGTAGTCGAAATCGAGGTAATACTGCTGAACAGTGCGGTAGTCGAAGTCTTCGGGATAGTCCGTCCACCAATTGCGGTAATAACTCACGTTGAACGGCGAGGAGAGGTTGACATGACCGTCGCGCAGCTCGGCGAGCATCTCGGCGCAAACGTCAAACAGCTCCTCCTGCGTCATGCCCGGCAATATCCGCTTGCGGTAACGCTCACGCACCTCGTTCCAGTCCACCCCTTTCTCCTCGAAATAGCAATAATGCCGGTCCATCTCGTCCCAGAGGCAGTCAAACACCCCGAGCGCGTCGTTGTCGTAGTCGTCCAGTTCGTGGCACGACGTCAGCGGCAGCACCGCCAATACGAGAGCTGCTATTATAGTATGTATATGCCGCAGTGTCTCTCTCATTTCTCCATGGTTTTATGCATGGCACGGCAAGCCGCGCCGAAAGTTACGCCCACCACCAGCGAATGGCTGACACGCTGCGTGTTCAGGCTGTTGACCCATGACGAATCGACCTTGTAGCGGTAGCCTACGGTCAGGCTTCGCTTGGCAAACACGAACTCGGCGGACAGCAGGTTGTCAATTCGGAAATGATTGCCCCACCAGCCGGGGTGCACCAGTCCGTGGCGGTTGCCAAGGTATATCTCATAATACGACTCCCCATATTCAGGAGAGAAGAACGCGCCCACGGAGGGCAGCGTCACGCAGTCGGCAACGATGACAGGACAACGTCCCAGGCGCGTATGCCATTCGCTTCGCGCCCGCAGCGACAACATTATGTCGGCATGAGCAGACGCAGGGTTGTTGCCGTTGCGCGGCAGGTAAGTCACCCCGGCAGAGAAACCCAGCGCACCGCCGGCAGCGACGCGCCATGCCGGAGCAGGTTTCCACACATACGACATTCCCCAGTCATATTGCAGCGTAAGGTCGTACATATTGGCGTTGCCGGCAGGGTTGGCATCCAGCGCAGTCTCCACCATGGCGTTCATCTCCATGGATAGATGCCGGGGGTTTGCAGGCATCATCTTGTCCCAACGCCCGGAGAGGGCGAAACGCACGCCATGGTAGCACAGAGGGGAGAGGTAAGTGTCAGCCATCGACGAGAAGCCGGCCTCGAGGGCGTATGACGAGGTTATGGGACGGCTCTGCGCGGCATCCTCGCCGTGCAGCATCGCGGTCGAGAAGACCGCCAATGCGAGTGCCGCCAACCTGTTACTCATCAGCTGCGTCCCCGCTGTTTTCAGTTTCACTTTCGAGGGCGGAGAAAAGGTTTGGCTCATTTGCAGCCTCCAGTGCTTCTTCCTCGGGAGCGGTTTCCTCTTCCGCCCCCGGCACTTCCGTCTCCGTTTCTTCGGGTTCGGGGAAGCGTGTAGGCTCTATCTCCTCCACTGTGTCAATCTCATAATTGGAAATGCGCTTCCCCTTGGCCTTGAAACTCTTGACGGCGATAAACTCCTCGGCCTCTATCTCCACAGCCGGACGTATGGCATCATCGCCGCCGAATGTTACGCGGAAACGGGGGAAGGGCGTGTCCGTCAGGCGTATGACACTAGATGCGGCATCGCTGCCGACAAACCGCTGGCGGCGTGCCGAAGGTTCAAACTGGAAGCGTTTCAGGTATGGATAGCCCAGCGAGGCATCGTTCAGCGCGAGCGTCCACACCTTGTCGGGGTTGAATTTCTCAATGCGGTCCAAGTCGTCGTCGTAATGGTTGGCATCTGAATAGGAGGTGGTGTAGTATTCGCCGCTCTTGGTGGTGACGAGTATCAGGTCATTGCCTTGGAACGTGCCGAGGCACTCGCCGCGCCCGTCATAGTTTATGCGCAGCACATCGCGGTCAAACCACACCTTGCGCCCGCCGAGCGTGCTTGCGCCCTTGTGGACGAAACGCACCTCCGAGACCTTGTTCTTGGTCACGAGGTTGCCCAGCGAGTCCTTGCCCTTGATGTCGAGGCCGGCAAAATCGACCACGACCTCCTTCTGCCTCGGGCGGCGGCCTACGACCGGTATGCGGTCATCGATGATGACACGCACCACGTCAGTCTCGCCGTTGGGGTTGGCAGAGAAATACATCAGCTTCGACCCAGGCAGCCCCTTGGTCATGTCATACTCCTTCTCTCGCGTCAAGCCGGTGATGAAGAACCGTTTCTTGTAATACACGCCGTCCTTGCCGTTGCGGTATATCACATTGTAGACAGTGCGCTTGTCCCCCTTCTTGAAACGGCCAATGTACTTCACGTTCTTGCCTACATACAGCTTCTCCTGCACACGGACGAGGCGGTACTTGCCATCGCCGTAGACTATCAGCATATCGTCGAGGTCAGAGCAGGTGAACAGCTCCTCGCCCTCCTTGAGTCCGGTGCCGGCGAAACCGCCCTTCTTGTCAAAGAGCAGCCGCTTGTTCGCCTCCGCCACCTTGGCCGCCTCGATAGAGTCGAAGCCGCGTATCACTGTTCGGCGCGGATAATGCTCGCCGTATGTCTCTTTCAGGTGGGTGTACCATTTCACGGCATAGTCGGTGATGTGCTCGCGGTTGTTGCGCACCTGTGCCATGCGCTCGTTCAGGCGGGCGATAGCCTCGTCTGCCTTCACCACGTTGTAGCGGTGTATGCGCTTCATAGGTATCTCCTCGAGCCGCTGCAGGTCGGCATCTGTCACCTCGCGCACCAGACGGTCGCGCCACGGCTCGAGCCGCTTGCGTATGTGGGCGAAAATGACCTCCTGGTCCTTGCCCTCCTCATACTCGCGGTCCTTGTATATGCGCTCCTGAATGAATATCCTCTCCAGCGAAGCGAAATGCAGTTTCTCCGACAGTTCGGACAGCTCTATCTCCAGCTCGCGGTCAAGCAGCGACACGGTGCGGTCCACGGACTGGCGCAGCACATCGCAGACAGTGAGGAACAGCGGCTTGTTGTCTGAAATGACGCAGCAGTTCGGCGACAGGCTCACCTCGCAGTCGGTGAACGCATACAGCGCGTCGATAGCCTTGTCGGGCGACGTGCCGGGAGCAAGATGCACCAGTATCTCGGCTTTGGCGTTAGTATTGTCGTCCACACGGCGTATCTTGATTTTCCCTTTTTCTTGAGCAAGGAGGATGGACGAAATCAGGGTCTCGACGGTCTTGCCGTAAGGCACTTCCGTTACCGCCAGCGTCTTGCTGTCCACCTTCTCGATTTTGGCGCGTATCTTGACCCTGCCGCCGCGCTTGCCGTCATTGTACCGCGACACGTCGATGTATCCGCCCGTCTGGAAATCAGGGTACAGCGTGAAATCTTCGCCGTGCAGATAAGCGATGGCAGCATCGAGTATCTCATTGAAATTGTGCGGCAACACGCTCGTCCCCAACCCGACAGCGATGCCCTCGACACCCTGGGCGAGCAGCAGCGGAAACTTCACCGGCAGAGCCACAGGCTCCTGATTGCGGCCGTCATACGACGACATTGTCTCCGTCACCTTGGGGTTGAAGACCGTCTCAAGGGCGAAAGTGGACAGACGAGCCTCGATGTAACGCGGAGCAGCCGCATTGTCACCGGTGATGACGTTGCCCCAGTTCCCCTGAGTGTCAATCAGCAAGTCCTTCTGACCCAGGTTGACCAGCGCGTCTCCAATCGAAGCGTCGCCGTGCGGGTGATACTGCATGGTATTGCCCACGATGTTGGCGACCTTGTTGAAATGGCCGTCATCGAGCTTGTACATCGAGTGCAGTATGCGCCGCTGCACAGGCTTCAGTCCGTCCTCGATTTTCGGGACGGCACGCTCGAGTATAACATAACTGGCATACTGTAGATACCAGTCGCGGAACATCCCCGAAAGCTGCGACACGTTATCGCTGCGCGTCAGGTATTCAAAATCGTCATTCCCTTCAGACATGGTGCATTTTGTGTTGGGTGTCAAAATCGCGTAAAGTTACGAAAAATCCCGCGAACCCGCAAATCCGCGGATTGCCGCGCCGCTACAGCAGTGCCGCAATTACCCCCTCATGCTTCATTCAAAGTATTGCCACAAAACTTTTTCGGATTATATTTCACACGCGGCTTGTCAATGCCGAAAAATCTCATTAACTTTGCAGATAAGACCGTCACTCTGGCTACTATTTCCCTCTTTTGAGTTAACTGACACTATCTCATAATGGACAACAAGCCCCGAGACAATCTAAAAAACGTATTAATGCAGTATTAAACAACCGATTACATCGTTATGAATAAAAGTCTAAGCGAAGAAGACACGAAACGTCTCTACATTACGCCAGCTCTTGAAAAGAATTGGGACAAGTCAAGCATCGTAATGGAACATTACTTCACAGCAGGCAGAATTATTGTTCGAGGAAATGGATTGCCACAAAAACGGCAACAAGGCAAAAAAGCTGATTATATCCTATATACACAAGAGTATTATCCTATTGCAGTTGTCGAGGCCAAGTCCTTATCACACTCCCCGTCTCTCGGAATTCAGCAAGCCATTGATTATGCAAGTATACTCGATATCCCGTATGCGTATAGCACTAATGGCAAACAGTTCGTTGAGCATGATATGACAACTGGCGAAGAACGAACAATCGACATGGAGGAGTTTCCTACGCCACTTGCTTTACGAGAGCGATTAATGAAAGCGAAGTCGTTAACTCAGGAGGAAGAAACGATTGTCAACTTCCCTTATTATACAAGTTCAGAATCATACCCTCCGCGATACTATCAGAGAATCGCCATTAACCGCACTATCGAAGCTGTCGCCAGAGGCGACAAACGCATCCTCCTTGTAATGGCCACAGGCACTGGGAAAACTTATACTGCCTTCCAAATCATTCATCGTCTTCATAATTCGAGAGCTAAGAAAAGAATCCTTTATCTCGCCGACAGGAATGTGCTTATTGACCAAACGATGAACAATGATTTCAAGCCATTCCGCAAGACCATGTGCAAAGTTCAAGGCAAAGAAATAAAGAACGGCTTTGAAATATACATGTCTCTTTACGGTCAATGGGTAAAGCATGACCTTAAAGAAGGGGAAAGGCAACCATACGAGCAACTTGCGCCAGACTTCTTCGACCTGATTGTTGTAGACGAATGTCATCGTTCAAGCGTACGTGAAGATTCTGAATGGCGAACCATTTTGGACTACTTCTCATCAGCCACGCAAATTGGTCTTACCGCAACGCCGAAAGCTGTTGACGGTGCTAACAATATCGAATACTTCGGGAAACCCATTTACACATATTCTTTACGACAAGGAATAGAAGACGGATTCTTGGCCCCTTACCGCGTCACAAAATCGTTTTTGAACGTAGATCTGGAGGGCTATATCCCCCGCAAAGACGAAGAGGACCTGCATGGTCATCCAATAGGAGAAGACGTTTTCACCCGCAACCTTATAGGGCGGAACATCAACATCAGCAAACGGCAGAGAATTGTCGCAAAGCGGATAACCGAAATGCTGAAGCAGATTGGTCCCATGACAAAGACAATAGTTTTCTGTCCCGACCAAGAGGAAGCGGACATAATGCGTGCGTTGCTGAACGAGATGAACCTGCCACTGGTCAAGAAATCTCACAACAAATATGTGGTACGCATAACGAGTGAAGACAGAGTCGGCAAATCACTCCTCGACAATTTCATTGACCCGGAATCAGATTACCCGGTAATCGCGACTACAAGCGAATTGCTGACAACCGGGGTTGACTGCAAAACATGCGGCCTTATTGTCATTGACAAGGAAGTCAACAGCATGACCACTTTCAAGCAGATGGTCGGACGAGGCACTCGGATTTATGAGCCTGGGAACAAAATGTACTTTGACATCCTCGACTTCCGCAATGCAACTGACAAATTCAACGATCCCGAATTTGACGGAACGCCTGATGCAGACACTACTTCTAATGACGGTAAGACACATAATCAGCCCCAACCAAAGCCATACCCGACCTATGATGACGATGACGCAGAGCCCAATACGATGAACGAGCCGTCAAAATTCTATGTCACAGGTCATAACATACAGATAGTACACGAATGTGTCCAGTACCTCGGGGAAGACGGGAAAACATTATGCACGGAAAGCGTGACGGACTATACCCGAAAGGCTGTCAAACAACGTTACGCCACACTTGACTCATTCAATGAAGCTTGGCGCAATGCCAGGAAAAAGAAAGATTTTCTGAAAGACTTCGATGACATGGAGGCGCTTGTCAAAGCCATCCGCGAAGAAAATCCGAACCTGGCAGACAAGGACGAGTTCGACATCATCTGCCATGTCGCTTTCGACGGCAAGCCTCTAACACGCCGTGAGCGTATAGAGGGGGTTAAGAAACGCGGCTACCTGAACAAATACAAAGGCACGGCACTGAAAATCATCGAGGTCCTTATGGAAAAATATGCCGAGACCGGCATATTTGACATCGAGGACAATTCAATTCTCAATCTCCCCGACTTTGCAGAGTTCGGCAAGATTCCTCTCATTATGAAGGCATTCGGCGGGCCGGAAGCATACCGAGCAATGCTTGCCGAACTTGAAAAACAGCTTTACATTCAATCAGCCTAAAAGCACCTTAATATGGCAATCAACAATCTGGTCAAACGACTTCAAAATATAATGCGCCAAGATGCCGGCGTAAATGGCGACGCGCAGCGAATAGAGCAAATGGTATGGATTTTCTTCCTCAAGGTATACGATGCCCAGGAAGAAATATGGGAATGCCTGGACTCCGAAGAACCATTCCGGAGCATAATCCCCGAAGAACTGCGCTGGCGCAAATGGGCGCACTCCAAAGATGATGAAGGACGGCTCATCAAGGATGCTCTCACCGGAGATGAGCTGCTTTCGTTTATTAACGGCAAACTGTTCCCAGTCCTGAAAGGCCAAAAATCATTTGACGAAACAATCCCAGGCATAAGAATCTCAGCCGACACGCCTCGAGGCAAGGCCATTGTCCAGGAGGTGTTTCTGGAAGTAAACCAATACATGAAAAACGGCACACTGCTCCGCCAGATGATTGACGTTGTAGATGAGATTGATTTCAATGACACTAACGAAACGCACACATTCGGAGACATATATGAAAGCCTGCTCAAAGACCTGCAAGGCGCAGGGCGCGCCGGCGAGTTCTACACCCCACGAGCCCTTACCGATTTTATAATCCAAATGCTGAACCCCAAAATCGGCGAGAAAATAGGCGATTTCGCCATGGGAACAGGAGGATTTCTCGTTTCGGCACTTGAACATCTTCGCCCGCAACTAAAAACGGCAGCAGACTCCAAAGCATTTCAGAATGCCGTGTTAGGGCAGGAATGGAAACCCTTCCCTTACTTGCTGGCTGTCACCAACCTACTGTTGCACGGCATCGAGCATCCAGACTTGCATCACACAGACTCTCTGGGCAAACCAATGTCCGCATATCACGACAAATCGCAGAAAGTAGATGTCATTGCCATGAACCCGCCATACGGAGGAAGCACAGAGGCAAGCGTCAAGCAAAATTTCAAGACCGAGTTCCGCTCCTCTGAAACAGCAGACCTGTTTATGGTCTTGATTATGGAACGGCTCGCCAAACATGGCAGAGCGGGTGTAATTGTTCCTGACGGATTTTTGTTCGGGACTGACGGGACAAAACTTGCTATCAAACAACATTTGCTCCGCAATTTCAACCTGCATACGATCATTCGTTTGCCTGGCAGCATATTCGCCCCATACACATCTATAGCCACCAATATCCTGTTCTTCGACAACGACACTGCGGAAGACGCGCCGGAAGGATACGCTACTAAGGAGGTATGGTTCTACCGAATGGACATGCCTGACGGCTACAAGCACTTTTCCAAGACAAAACCGATGCTCCTTGCCCATGCTGAACCTATCCGCGAATGGTGGCACAACCGGCATGAGATAGCAGATGCCGACAGCAACAACGAAAAGAGCCGCTGCTTCTCAGTCGAGGAAATCATTCAGTCCGATTGCGATTTCGACCGCTGCAAATTCCCCAAAGACGAGGAGGAGATATTGCCTCCCAAAGAGCTGCTCGAGAACTATTACGCCAAGCGTCGTCAGCTCGAACACCAGATAGACAAGACTCTTGCCGAAATACAGCGCATCTTGGGCATAGACCTTGACGTGCCCGAAATGCAAGACATATAACGCAGTGACGTAAATCCGTTTAATCAGTATGGAGAACAACGAGCTGTCAAACATCAATGATGCTGCCTATCAGATGCTGATAGACAACATAACTGCGCTATGGGGCGAAGCAAAGGCTAACGCCATTGCCGCCATAAACGCCAGATTGCTCGATGCAAACTGGCAGACAGGCAAATATATCGTAGAGTATGAACTGAAAGGCAAGGATAGAGCCGAGTATGGGAAACAGCTGCTTGTGAACCTCGCCAAAGACTTGACCGCAAGAAACGGGAAAGGCTTCAGCCGTTCAAACCTTGTCTATATGCGCAAGTTCTATCTTGCCTTTCCAATTTGTGAGACAGTGTCTCACAAATTGACATGGAGCCATTATTTTGAACTTTTGAAGTGCGACGATACGCTGGAATTCCAGTTCTATTACAACGAAGCCATCAAGAGCGGCTGGAAAGTCCGTGAGCTGAAACGGCAAATGAAAAGCTGCCTGTTCCAGCGGCTTGCGCTAAGCACCGACAAGGCAGGTGTACTCGCATTAGCCAACGAGGGACATCAAGTGCAAACGCCGCAAGACATCATACGCGACCCCTTCGTACTCGAATTTGCAGGGCTTCCCAAACAGAAACGCTACAAAGAGAGCGACCTGGAAAAAGCTCTTAAAGACCACATGGAACAGTTCCTTCTGGAAATGGGCCGTGGCTTTGCCTTCGTAGGCAGACAATATGCAATGCAGATAGGCAGCAGACAATTCAAAGTAGACTTGGTATTCTACCATTGCATCTTGAAATGCTATGTATTGATTGACCTCAAACGAGCTGAAATAAAACATGGCGACATCGGACAGATGAACCTCTATCTGAACTATTTCAAGACAGAGGTTTGTCAACCTGATGACAACCCTCCAGTTGGCATTGTATTGGGCGCAAGAAAAGACAAGCTCCTGATGGAGTATGCCCTGGAAGGCATCACCAACCAGCTGTTTGTGGCACGCTATCAGCTCTATTTGCCGAAGCGAGAAGAGCTTCAAGCACAGATCGACAGACTTTTGGATGAAACTGAAGTGCAACCCTGATTCGACACCAAAACAGTGCCGAATTTCTGAAGATTAAGGACAATGACCGGAAAACAATTAAAGAACAGCATACTCCAATGGGCTATACAGGGGAAACTTGTACCGCAAGACCCTAACGACGAACCCGCATCAGTTCTGCTCGAGCGCATCCGCGCCGAAAAAGCGCGGCTCGTCAAGGAGAAGAAAATCAAACGCGACAAAAACGAATCAGTCATCTACCGAGGTGAGGACAATTCCTATTATGAGAAGAAGTGCAAACAAGCCATAGTATGAGAGGAATGAGATAAGGAGAGCCGTATCGGAAGAAATATCCATGCCCTCCACTATACTTTCCATCCCTTTCATCATACCATTTAGACTTAGGGCTTGGATGAGACAGAGTGGTAAAAGCAGATATGTGGTAAACTTTAGCATCAGCTTCCAGTTCTCCCTTATAAAATCAAAAGATGCATTTAACTTCTCTCCGAAAGAGCGTTTCACATACATTGCAATTTTAGGCTTTTGTGATTCCATGTCGTTTCTTATTAGGTAAATAAATATAGTAGAATATAATAAATGCAAGAGAAATGAGGATCAGGCTGAGTCTCAGTATATTCGGTAATTCGGTAT
>URTA01000052.1 GCA_900550645.1 uncultured Porphyromonadaceae bacterium | reverse complement strand
AGTTCTCCTTGCTGCCCACGCCGTATCCGCCGGCGACGATGATGGGCGAGCCTTTCAGGTTGACCTTTGACTTCTCGACGTGGCGGTCAATGATTTCGACCACGAAGTCCTCGGGCGAGGTGTACTTGGCTGCGTCGAGGTTGATGACTGTGCCCTTGTAGTTCTCGTCGTGTATCTCCTTTTTCATCACGCCCTCTCGCACTGTGGCCATCTGGGGGCGGCACTCTGGGTTGACGATTGTCGCGACGATGTTTCCGCCGAAAGCGGGGCGTATCTGGTAGAGGAGCTCGTCGTAGTGCTTGCCGCTCTTCACGTCGGTGTGGTCGCCTATCTCGAGCGCGGTGCAGTCGGCAGTCAGTCCGCTGTGGAGGGCGGAGGAGACGCGGGGCCCGAGGTCACGGCCTATGCAGGTCGCGCCCATGAAGGCTATCTGCGGCTTGATTTCACGGAAGAGGTTGATGAGCACAGAGGAGTGCGGGAGGGAAGTGTAGGGGAACAGGCGCGGGTCCTGCACCTTGTAGAGGGTGTCCACGCCGTATGGGAACACCTGCTCCTCGATGCCGTCGAGGCGGTCGCCCAGCACCACGGCTTCGAGCTTTATGCCGAGGCGGTCGGCAAGCGAGCGTCCCTTGGTCAGCAGTTCGAGGCTGACGTCGGCAATCCGGCCGTCGTCGTATTCGCAATATACTATGAGGTTGTTTGTATCTGCCATTTTTGCATGAGTTTATGGACTGGCCGCAGGGGTCAGCCGATGGTGTGGTTGACGATTAATTCCTTGATGAGGCCTTCGAGGGCGTCGTCGCTGTTCTCGACAGTGCGAGCCTCCTTTGCGGTGAAGACTACATTCTCAATAGCCTTGACCTTCGTCGGCGAGCCGGCGAGGCCGCACTGCTGCAGGTCTGCGCCTACATGCTCCGCGCTCCATTCGCCAATGGCGAGGTAGGGGCGGCTCTCGATGAAGGCTTTCTTCTGCTCGTCGGCTGCGACCTCGGAGGGAGCTGCGGCATATTTGTATTTCTGTATGTTGCGTGCGTTGCGGGGGCGGCAGTCGGCAGCCGTGCCGTTGACTGTCACTACGAGGGGGAGCGGCGCGGTGACTGTCTCGACGCCGTGCTCGAGGCGGCGGCGTATTGTGGCGCGGCCTTCCTGTACAGCGATAATCTCCTCGGCGTATGTCACCTGCGGCAGCCCGAGCTTCTCGGCTATCTGCGGGCCTACCTGGGCGGTGTCGCCGTCGATGGCCTGGCGTCCGCCGATGATCAGGTCATAGCCTCCTATCTTGCGCACGGCAGTCGCGAGCGCGTATGAGGTCGCGAGCGTGTCGGAGCCGGCGAAGGCGCGGTCGGAGAGGACGATGCCGCCGTCTGCGCCTCGGTACATCCCCTCGCGGACTATCTCCGCAGCGCGTCCCGGACCCATGGTGAGCAGCGTCACCTTGCTGCCGGGGTACATCTCTTTGAGGTGGAGCGCCTGCTCGAGCGCGTTGAGGTCTTCAGGGTTGAAGATAGCCGGCAGGGCTGAACGGTTGATAGTGCCGTCAGCCTTCATGGCATCCTTGCCCACGTTTCTCGTATCAGGTACTTGCTTGGCGAGTACAATGATATTTAAACTCATAATCTATGTCTTTATCGTATATTATTATCTAACAAGCTGTCTGCCAGCCTATTGCCGTCGGCGGCAGGTATTTGCGCCATAGTGCAGGGGCAAAGTTACGAAAAAAAAGCGGCATTGGGAAATAACAGCGCGAGAAAATGCACACAAATCGCGAATGTGTGCAAAAAAACGAAGAAGCACCAGACTATACAGACGACGTTGTAAAATAAACGCAGCACAATTCCGTTATTGAGTTGTCAATAATGATATATCGATATATTATACCATGAGAATACTGATAGTCAACCTGATATTGCACACGCACGAGAAGGGTGTAATCCCGATACGCAATACCAACCACGACTGCATGATCTACGGCATGGCACGCGGGTTCGTTGCCAACGGGCACGATGTCACGCTCGCAGCCTCCGAAGAGTACCGCTGCACAGAACCCGAGGACAACCCTTTCGAGGTGGTGTATTTCCAGTCGAGGCTGCCGAAGGTGTTCCAGCCCTGGCGTATCCCCTGGCCGAAAGGTCTGGGCAAATACATAAAGGAGCATCACTTTGACCTTGTATTTTCATCTGAAATATTCTCAGTGGGGACGCTCATAGCCAGCCGCAACGCGAAATGCCCGGTGGTGGCGTGGCAGGAGCTGGCGCAGCACAACCGCATGATGCACAGGCTGCCGTCAAGGATATGGTACGGCATCGTCACGCGCCTGATGATGTGCCATATCATTGCGATAGGCCGCTCCTTGGCGGCACGCGACTTCATCTCGCGCTACTGCCCGAAGACTTCGCCTGAAATCGTGGACCACGGCTGCGACGGCGACGTGTTCTACCCGAGCGACGAGGCTGACGACTCATTCGTAATAATTTCACAGCTTATCGAAAGGAAAAGACCGTTGGAAATGCTAGAAGCGTTCCTTAAGTTCATCCACAAGCCCGGCTTCGAGAATTACCGCCTTGACGTGATAGGCGACGGACCGATGCGCCAGGCCATGGAGGAGCGTGTGCGACAGGCAGAAGCGGGGAAAAACGTGGTGTTCCACGGCTTCATGTCACACCGCGACTTTGCCCCCATAAGCCGCAAGGCAAAAGGCATGCTCGTCAACACCATGCAGGACCTGAACATGGTGTCAGTGCCGGAAGCCATAGCCAACGGCACGCCCGTGCTGATGAACTCCGTCCCGTACACAGCATCGTTTGTGCGCGACAACACGCTTGGAATAGTACGCGACGACTGGGACGAGGACACTCTCGAGGAACTTGCACGCGGATACGACCGCTTCCACGAGGCATGCGCTCGCATAAGCAAAACACTGACATGCACGGCGAGTGCGGAAAAGATTGTGCATATCGCGGAAAATATGTAACTTTGGCAATCCAAATTGCCTGAAAGTGACACGACTCATCATCTGGCTGGCACTGCTCGTGCCGGCGACATGCACTCTCCGGGCGGACGTGGCGGAAACGCTGCGCTCGCTCATCGACAGCCATGACTACTCTGCTGCGGCTTCTGCCGGGCGCGAATACCTGGACGCAAACCCTGACGCGAAGGACGCGGGGACGGCAAACGCCCTGCTGGGGGAAGCGTTGCTGGGATGCGGCGACCGCGAGGGCGCAAGGGAATGCCTGCGCCTCGCTGCGGCAAGAGGCGTGGCTGACGCGCACAGGCTGCTGGGGCGAATGGCATACGAGGACTACGATTTCGCGACAGCCTCGGAGCAGTACCGCCGTTACCGCACGATGAAGCAGAAAGCCTCCAAGCCTGTAGCCCCGCAGACTGCCGACGAAGAGAACCGCATCGCATTGGCGCAGGCATTCTTGCAGCGCGTTGAGCGCATTGAGGTCATAGACAGCATCGCCGTCAGCCGCGACAGCTTCTACACGCACTACCGGCTGCCGACCTCGGCAGGACGCATACTGCCGCCCGAGGAGATACCGTACGCACAGGGGCGCAGCCAGTCGCCCACGGCATTCGCCAGCGAGCGCGGCGGCTTGATGATGTGGTCGCAGTGCGACTCGCTCGGCACTTCGCGTCTGGTGCAGTCAGTGCGCATGAACGACGGCTCGTGGAGCGAACCGGAATACACAGACTCCACGCTCAACGTCGGCAATGCGGCATACCCATTCATGATGCCTGACGGCATGACGCTCTATTTCGCCGCAGACGGGCCGCAGTCGCTCGGCGGCTACGACATATTCATGGCCACGTGCGACCCCTCGGACGACTCGTTCCGCACGCCGCAGAACCTCGGAATGCCGTACAACTCCCCATACGACGACCTGATGCTCGCCATTGACGAGGTGAACAACGTCGGCTGGTGGGCAACAGACCGCAACAGCCCCGGCGGCGACTTGACCATATACGTGTTCATACCCTCCGAAATACGTGACAACTACCCCGAAGACACGGAAAACCTCGTCACGCTCGCTCGCCTGTCTAACATCAGCCTGACACAAGAAGGCGACTATACGGAGATGCTGGAGACGATACGCGGCATAGACCCGGGCGACAGAAAGCCGCAAGAGCAGTTCCGCCTCAAGCTGCCCGACGGCACAGTCTACACACGCTTTGACGATTTCGCCAGCGAGGACGCGGCAGAGGCGATGCAGCAGCTCCTCGACACGCAGGAGCAACTTGAGCATACACTCGACAGGCTGCGCCAGATGCGCGGACAGTTCCACAGCAACCCGACCGCCGAACTCCGCCGCCAGATACCCGCACTCGAAAAAGAGACAGACCAGCTGTATGGGCGTGTACGCACATTGCGCTCGCAGGCCATACGCGCCGAGCAGAAAACCTCGCGATAAGCAAGACACACAACAAACAGCATACATTATATATACATACACGCGATGATTTCATTCGTCATATCACTGGTCGTACTGCTGCTGGGCTCGTGGCTTTACGGCAAGTTCATCGAGAGAGTATTCGGGGCAGACCCGAAACGCCCCACACCAGTCAAGACTATGGCCGACGGCGTGGACTATGTGGAGATGCCGCCGTGGAAGCTCTTCCTGATACAGTTTCTCAACATCGCCGGCCTCGGGCCGATATTCGGCGCGATAATGGGCGTGATGTTCGGGCCGTCGGCGTTCCTGTGGATAGTCTTCGGCACAATATTCGCCGGCAGCGTCCACGACTACCTCTCCGGCATGATGTCCGTGCGGCAAGGCGGCGCGTCACAGCCCGAGATAGTAGGCAGCCAGCTCGGCAGCGGCGTGAAGAATGCCATGCGCGTGTTTGCCCTGGTGCTGATGATACTCGTAGGCGCGGTATTCGTATACAATCCCGCCGACTTGCTGGCAATGCTCACCCCAGACAGCCTCGACCGCACGTTCTGGATAGTGGTCATCTTCGCATACTACATGCTCGCCACGCTGCTGCCGATAGACAAGCTGATAGGCAAGCTCTACCCCGTGTTCGGTGTTGCGCTGCTCTTCATGGCCGTCGGCGTGCTGGCGATGCTCTTCGTCCACCACAACAGCGTACCCGAGATATGGGAACAGTTCTACAACCACAAGGCAGACCCTGACGCCAACCCGGTATTCCCGATGATGTTCGTGTCGATAGCGTGCGGCGCAATCTCCGGCTTCCACGCCACGCAGTCGCCGATGATGGCACGCTGCATGGCCTCCGAAGGCAAGGGACGGATGATATTCCACGGGGCTATGGTCACCGAGGGAGTCGTCGCGCTGATATGGGCTGCGGCAGCGGTTGCGTTCACAGGAGGCTACGAGCAGCTCGGCGCGTACCTCGAAGGCGGCACACCGGCGGTGCTTGTGGACAACCTCTCGCAGGAATGGCTCGGCACAGTCGGCGGAGTGCTTGCAGTGCTCGGCGTGATAGCCGCGCCAATCACCTCGGGCGACACAGCACTGCGCTCGGCACGCCTCATCGCGGCAGACTTCACTCGCATACCGCAGCGCACCATTGCCAAGCGGCTGCTCATCTCCGTGCCTATATTCATACTCTGCTTCGTGGTAATGCTCGCCCCCTACGAGGTGCTGTGGCGCTACTTCGCATGGTGCAACCAGGCACTGTCAGTCTTCACCCTCTGGGCGATAACCGTATGGCTGGCACGCGAGCGCAAGCAATACATCGTCACCCTCGTACCCGCGCTCTTCATGACCTGCGTGACAGTGACATACATATTCTTCGCGCCCGAAGGCTTCTCCGCCCTTACGGACACGCTGTTCGGCACTCAGATAAGCTACCCCGTAGCGGTAGGCATCGGCGTGGCTGCGGCAGCTGTCATGCTCGTCATGTTCGCACACTTCGTCAAGGGACTCAAGGGCGGCAAACTCAACAGACAGGCATCATGAGACCCGACATCAAGCAGATAGCGAGGGCGACACACGCATACAACTTCCACTCGCACACGCCATACTGCGACGGACGCTCGCCGATAGACGAGATGGCACGCGCTGCGGCAGAGGCTGGGTTCAGGCACTACGCCTTCACCTCACACTCTCCGGTCTGTCTCGGCACGCCGTGCAACATGCCCTACGAGGCAGCGGCTCAATACATCAACGAGTGCGAGCGGCTCAAGCGAGAATACGCAGGGCGCATGAGCCTGTACACCGGCATGGAGATAGACTACCTCTCGCCGCAAGAGGGACCCCACTGCGAATACTTCAAGTCGCTCCCGCTGGACGTGCGTCTCGGCTCGGTGCATTTCGTGCCTACGCAGCGCGGCGAATACGTGGACTGCGACGGACGCTACGAGCGGTTTGCCCGCTACCTCCACGACTGCTTCCGCGACGACCTGCGCTATGTGGTCGAGAAATACTTCGGGCAGGTGGCAGAGATGGTCGCCCTCGGCGGCATTGACATCATCGGGCATTTCGACAAGATAGCCAACAACGCCTCACAGGCACGTCCAGGCATCGAGGACGAAACGTGGTATCAGGTAGCAGTCAGCAGCGTCATCGGCGAAATCACAGCCTCGGGGCTGCCCGTAGAGCTGAACACCAAGGCATACGCCCGCAGCGGACGCTTTTTCCCCGACCGCCGCTGGTGGAAGAGGCTCGCCGGCGCAGGCGTGACGCTCGTCGTCAACAGCGACGCCCACAGCGCAGACCTCATCGACGCAGGACGCGATGCAGCCTTCCGCACCCTCGCCCAAGACGGCATCAGCATATAAGTTTAGTCAGGCGTTGTAGACGGCGCGGAGCATCGGGGCAAGTACAGTGTGAGGGTCTGTCAAGTCCACGTCGCCGTGCGTCATAAGCAGCAGCGGCACTTCAGGCAGCGACGGGTCGTAGGGAGGCTGCATGTACTCGATGTCCGCATGCAGGCGGAAGCCGTGACGCTCGTAGAAGCCGATGCGGCGGCGAGCCTCGGGCGTGTCGGGATGCTCCACCTCAAGCAATACACGGTCACTGATATTCTCAACAAGGTGGCGCAACGTGCTGCCGCCGATGTCGTTGCCCCTCATCTCCGGCTCTACCGCGAAATGCTCCACATACACATATCCGGGGAACTCCCAGTACGTCAGGAAGCCGGCAAAGCGTCCGTCGAGAGTGATGACTAAGGGGTGGAACTTGTCGCTGTTGGCATTCAGGAACGAGCGGAAACCCTGCACGCCGTCATAGACCCTGCGCTCGTCAGCAGGGAACGAATGGCAGTACAGCCGCAGCAAGTCGGCACAGTCGGCAGCGGTTATGTCGCGGTATCTCAATTCTCTCATGGTCATTAGCGTAATATAAAGTCCCTAAGGTCATTAATGACCCTAAGGACCCTAAGCACTTTACAGTTATCGCCCGGTTTGAGGGCTGTGTCATTTCATTGTCGGGTCGTTCTCTATGAGCCACTCGGCTATCTGGATTGCGTTGAGAGCCGCGCCCTTCTTGATCTGGTCGCCGACAGCCCACAGCGTCAGCGCATTGTCGCTGCACAGATCCTGCCGCAGCCGTCCCACGAACACCGGCTCACGCCCAATCGCATCGAGGGGCATGGGATAGGAAGCGTCCTGCGGGTCATCCATGACCACAACACCGGGAGCGTGTTCCAGCGCATGGCGAGCCTTTGCCACCGACACCGGAGCAGCCGTCTCGACCCATATAGCCTCGCTGTGCGCACGCATCACGGGAACACGTACACACGTCGCCGACACGTTGATGCGGCTGCTGTGCAGTATCTTGCGCGTCTCATTGTGCATCTTCAGCTCTTCGTTGGTATAGTCGCCCTCGCCGAACACGTCTATCTGCGGTATGACATTGTAAGCCAGCTGCGAAGAGAATTTCTCCACCCTAACCGGCTCGCCGGCGGCAATAGCGCGGTGCTGTTCCACAAGCTCGTCCATAGCCGCTGCACCTGCCCCTGAAGCAGCCTGATAAGTAGCCACGCGGATGTTGCGGACAGGCGACAGCTCGTTGATAGGAGCAACTGCCATGAGCATTATTATCGTCGAGCAGTTCGGGTTGCCTATTATGCGCTTGGGGCGCAGCAGGCTGTCAACGCCGTTCACCTCCGGCACTACCAGCGGCACCATAGGGTCCATGCGGAACGCCGACGAATTGTCTATCATCAGTGTGCCGTGGCGCGTTATCGTGTCTGCATATTCGCGTGAAGTCGAGCCGCCGGCAGAGACGAATGCTATCTGCGTGCCGCTGAAGTCCGACTCGTGCGTCAGCTCCTCTACAATATATTCATTGCCCCGGAACGTGTACTTGCGTCCTGCGCTGCGCTTCGAGCCGAACAGCCGCATCCCGTCAACGGGGAAATCGCGGCCTTCAAGTATGGCGAGGAACTCCTGCCCCACCGCGCCGCTTGCGCCTACAATAGCTATGTTCATGGTTGACAGTGTGTTTATGCGTTAGTATATAAATGTATTGAAAGGCAACGGCTGTCGTGTCACTGTTTGCCGCTGACAGCCACCTTGCGGTCTATCTTCAGAATAAGCCCCTGAAGCACCTTGCCCGGGCCCAGCTCGACGAACTCGTCAGCACCGTCAGCTATCATGGCCTGGACGTCCTGTGTCCAGCGCACGGGAGCGGTGAGCTGCGCTATCAGGTTGGCCTTGATTTCCGCAGGGTCAGTGTGAGGCTTGCCGTCCACGTTCTGGTATACCGGGCAAACCGGCTTGTGGAAGTCGGCAGCCTCGATGGCGCGTGTCAGTTCCTCCTTGGCCGGCTCCATGAGCGGCGAGTGGAACGCACCGCCCACCTTGAGCTTGAGCGCACGCTTTGCGCCGGCAGCGAGCAGCTTCTCGCATGCTGCGTCTATGCCCGCGTTTGTACCCGATATGACCACCTGGCCGGGGCAGTTGTAGTTGGCCGGGGCAACGATGTCGTCCACCGTAGCGCATATCTCTTCCACCTTCTCGTCAGGCAGGGCGAGAACCGCAGCCATGGTTGAGGGGTTAGCCTCACACGCCTTCTGCATAGCCATAGCGCGAGTGGCGACGAGACGCAGGCCGTCCTCAAAGCCGAGCGCACCGGCAGCCACGAGAGCGGAGAACTCGCCAAGGCTGTGGCCAGCCGCCATGTCAGGCTTGAACTCCTCGCCGAGCGTAGCCGCGAGTATCACACTGTGCAGGAATATCGCCGGCTGAGTCACCTTGGTCTGCTTCAGGTCATCTTCCGTACCTTCAAACATGAGGTCGGTGATGCGGAAGCCGAGCACCTCATTGGCTTTCTCAAACATGTCATGGGCGAGGCTGCTGCCCTCGTAGAGGTCTTTGCCCATACCCACAAACTGGGCACCCTGACCAGGGAATACAAATGCTTTCATACTAATATGATGTTCAATTATTGATTAGGCTGCAAAATAAGCAAATTTTCCCGACATGACACTCACTCCCACCGCAAAGAAACATTAACAAGGCTATGCCATACACTCGCCAATCAAATTAAGTTGCACAAAAAATCTCTCAAATAGTTTGGCTGATAACACATTAATATTTACCTTTGTCCTATGATTGTATCGTATGCGCATGCTTGCGGCACAGTCGAAATGGCAAAATAATAACCTTTTAGCATTCAAGACAGTCTATGAAACAAGTTTTACTTACCATTGTGTCAGCCATGTTGGCGACAACAGGGGCTATGGCGCAAGGTACGATGACTTTCACGACAGCAGCGCCACAGGGGACAGCGGTTCGCATCCTCGCTAATGTCGTGTCATCCACACAGCCGATTACAATCGACTTCGGCAACGGTGTGGAGCAGAAATTCACAATCGACCCAGACCAGGCTGCATGGCAGCGCTGGATCGACGGAACTATCGAGGGCTCGACTATCACCGTCTCCGGACAGATAACCGAGTTCGAGCTCGAGAACGCGCAGCTGACATCCGCCACAATCGACGGCATGACCAACCTGACCGAGCTTGACCTGGCAAAGAACCAGCTCAAGGAATTCGAGCTGCGCTCCGTAATCCCTCTGCAAAAACTCTACCTCTCCGAGAACTGCATCGAGAACTCACCGGCAATCAACCCGACACTCACGCTTGAGAACGCAGGCAAGACACTCGAATGGCTCACACTGAGCCGCAACCCGGGACTGCAGTGCCTCGACGTGCAGTACCTGACCAACCTGAAATACCTGACACTCAACGACTGCCCTGACTTGGCATCGGTATTCATCTGCCTGCCAGAGGAGTCCCGCCCTTCACTGACAAGCATCGACCTTGCCAACTGCACATTGAGCAACTTCTACCCCGTGTCGCTGCCGTCACTGCGCTCGCTCAACCTCAGCAACAACCGCCTCATGACCGAAGGTACTGACAACCCCTTCGTACTCGGAGACTACCCCGAGCTGACAACGCTGTCCGTAGCGCAGAACAAGGCTATCCACTCGCTGGACATCACCAAGTGCACCAAGCTCGAAAGCCTTTCAATCAACGACTGCAGCTTTGAGCTGGTTGACGTGTCACAGATGCCCGAGCTGTACTACCTCAACATTGCCAACAACAAAATCCGCAGCATAGACCTGGGCAACAACACCAAGATAAGCACGCTAAACGTGGCCGGCAACCCCATGACCGCTCTCGACATCTCCATGCTGCCGAGCATCAGCTCGCTCAACATCAGCAACACGCAGATTTCCCGCGTTGACCTGCTCAAGGCATACTACCTCAAGTCGCTCTACGCTTCCAACACGCTGCTCGAATTCATCGACTTCAACGGCCTCCAGCCCGGACGCGCAGAGATGATTGACCTGCGCAACTGCCCCAACTTCACTCCTGAGTCAATGTCTTACACTCTCAAGACTCTTCCCGTGGCGAAGTCAAGCAACCGTACTGACCCCAACCTGCTGCTTGAAGGCTCCAACGCCGAACACTCCAACACCGCGTATGCTACAAGCCAGGACATGGGCTGGATATGCGACGTAGAGGGCGACAACACTGCCGTACACTCGCAGCTCTCCGTAACACTCGACGGCGCAACTGACACCGGCGAAAACAAGACCGGCACACTCGACCGCCTCTATCCCCTCATGGCATACAGCCTCCCCTACGACCTCGATGTGATGCAGACCGAGGGCGGCAAGTTCATCCTCTGCCAGTGGCAGCCCCAGTACTTCCAGACTATACAGAGCGTACACGACAACGCGCTCAAGGGCGTGCCTATGTACGTATACTCATACCCCGAAGAGGGCAAGCGCTTCAAAAGCGTGACCGTCAACGGCAAGGAAATCTTCAGCCCCTGGTTCATCATCTCCGAACCCTCTACTATCAAGGTGAACTACACCTCTGAAATGGCTTCCGTATCGTTTGACGTAAACCAGGGCCAGGAGTTCTCGTTCCTCGTGAACACCGTCACTGACGGCGGTTCTGTATGGGTAGACTGGGGTACTGGCACACGCACCGAGTACACCGACCAGAACGCATACCATTCAGGCAGCGACCACATTTCAGGCACTCGCATCGACGGTTCTGCAGCCGGCACACGCATCACGGTATACGGCGACCTCGCCGGCATTGATGTTTCAGGCTTCGGCAGCGTCGCTCCCGTCTTCGGACTGTGGGACAACCACATCCTCGCAATGGACCTCTCCAACGCTCCTGACCTGAAATACTTCAGCGGCTACTGGAACCCGATCAAGACCATCGACCTCTCGCAGAACACCGCTCTTGAGGTTCTCAACCTCAGCTACACAGGCCTGAAGACACTCGACCTGTCGCACAATCCGAACATCATCATGCTTGAGGCATATTCAGACTCATTCGGTGACGAAGAGGAAGGCATTGCCCTGCTCGACGCTATCGATGTTTCCAACATGCCGTACCTCCAGTACCTCGACGTGAAGGGCAACAACCTCTCCTCGCTTGACGTTACAAACAACAAGTGGCTGCGTTGGCTCTACGCCTCAAACAACAAGATACCCTCAATCGACGTGACAAACAACACCGAACTCGAGGAAATCAGCCTGACACGCAACCTGCTGACGAGCATCGACCTGTCTAAGAACATCAAGCTGCTCGACCTCTCACTCGAGGACAACCAGCTGACAAGCGTTGACCTGACCAACAACACTCTCCTGACGGACCTCAACGTAGCCGGCAACGACATCCACGCGCTCAACCTGAACCACCTCAGCAAGCTGCAGCGCATCTACATCAACGGCAACGGCATGACTGCCCCCGAACTCAACGAGTTCTACTACACACTGCCCCAGCGTGTTGACGACGGCAGCGGCGACGGACTCGGCCTCAGCTACAACCTCGCTGTCATTCAGGGCGGCGACGAAAACCTGAACGACGGCACTCGCGCTGACTCAAGCATCGCTGTTGACCGCGAATGGAAACCCAGCCATCAGGGCACTAACGGCGGCTGCGAATGGGCTTACCTCGACATCGTAAACCCGCTCCACGGCACCGTCAAGGTGGTTGACGCAGAGGGCAACGAGTACACCAACGGCTCAAAGGTGACGAAATACCTCCCGCTGACTATCATCGCAACTCCCGACGCTGGCTATGCATACAGTTCATACTCGCTCAACAACGACGAGGCTGTCGGCAACAACAATTTTGAGATGCCAGGCATCTACACCAAGCTCCGCGTATCCTTCATCAAGGACGGCGGTGTTGACGACGCAGCAGCCGACGACATGACCATTACCGCAGTTCGCGGCGGCATCCACGTTTGCGCTGACCTCGCAGTAGCCACTGTCTACACAACTGACGGCATCATCGCAGCCGGCGACGTGACAGTAGAGGGCGACCGCATGATCCAGCTCCAGCCCGGATGCTACATCGTCCGCCTCAACTCCGGCAAGGCTGTACGCTCCGCAAAGGTAATCGTGAAATAACCCCACACTCTGACAATACTCACAGCCCGGGACTGCGGCAACACCCGGTCCCGGGCTTTATCATATTTACTTGACAACCACATAATCCAAACAGCATGAACAAACTTTACGCAACAATGCTTGCTGCCCTCGTCGCCCTGCCGATGCTGGGACAGAGCAAGTCGGTGCCGTACAGCAGCGACATCGGCATCAACAACGCAGTTGACCCGGAATGGGCAACAGAAAACAATTCCCGAAAGGGCAAAGGCTTCACTTGGGACCGCGAGACCAAAGACTTCTCCACCCCCGGCACACAGGGCGGCGTATACCACGCCTACGACAGTGACTACGCAGCCGACTGCTGGGTGATGTCGCCAATGATTACCCTCAACGCCGGCACTGAATACACCGTCAAGCTGTGGACGAAGACTCGCGGCATGGATTCCGAGAAATACGAGGTGCGCATGGCCTCCGAGCGCACATCTGCAGCCATGACTGCCGGCACGCAGTTGATACGCAATGAGGACTATCTGCACTCGTCAGACTTCGAGCAGCAACAGATCACTGTCACCGTCACTGCCACTGGCAACTACTCATTTGGCATACACTGCTTCAGTGACGCCAACGCATACGACTTCTATGTAACAGGCTTCTCTATCACAAGCGACGGCGGCGACCAGCCCGACCCCGGGCCAACGCCCTCAACAGCCAAGGCTCTCCCCTACGAGGACGACTTCAGCAGCGCGACCACATTCGCCTCTGACTGGAAATCCGTTGCAGGCTCTGACGCTGCTACGACAGCAGCATGGGGCTACAACTCATACTCCCAGTTTGCAGAGTTTGACGCTGCACAAGGACTCAAGGAGGACAACTGGCTCGTGTCTCCGGCAATCAACTTCGAAGCTGCCGGCGAATACATGCTCAAAGTAACCTGCACCATCTACGGCGACCTCGGCTTTGCCCTCGGCACTTCCGACACCGACATGAGCGGCTACACAGAGCTGATTTCGTATGAAGGACTCAGCGAGTTCAACAAGGAGTGCGAAGTACCCTTCACAGTCACCACGCCCGGCAACTACCATATCGCGTTCCACGCCAAAGCCGAGACAGGCACATATATGGGCTACCGCATCAACTACGTCAAGGTGATGAAGAACGACCCCGTGCCGGCACTCGTGACCGACCTGACAGCCGCGCCGCAGGGCGAGGAGCTGAAAGTCAACCTCACTTGGACCAACCCTGCAGTTGACCAGAGCGGCAACGCACTGACAGAGCCGCTGACCGTCAAGTTATACCGCAACGGCGAGATGTTCCGCGAAATCAGCAATTGCACAGCCGGAGCAGCACAGGGCATCACTGACCAGCCCGCAGCTGCCGGCGTATACTCATACTATGTAATGGCTTACAACGCCAACGGCTGCATCGACAAAGACCCGATCACCGTCAACGCCGGATATGTGGGACACCCCGTAGCCGCCATGCCCTACGCATTTGACGCTGCTACAGCCGATGACAACGAGACCGGCATGTTTACCGTACTCGACGGAAACGCCGACGGCAACACATGGGTGTTCGACTCCGCAAGCTGGAGCAAGTCATTCATGTCAAAAATGCCCGCAGACACGGAGGCCAACGAATACCTCGCCACTCCCTACCTGCACCTTCCCCAGGGCTACTACCGCATTAAAGTCAGCATCAACGCTCGCTTCAACAACTATGAGATAGGCTATGCAACCGACCGCCACAACCTCGCTTCGACATTCACCCGGCTCGACGAGGCAAACGACGTGCAGGAATACGGCTACCAGACTCGCGAAGTGGTAATGGACGCTTACAACGAAGGCGAATACGTCATCGTAGTGCGCCACATCGGCACAACATCAAGCTCCGCATACTCTGACATCAAGGTCCAGAGCATCGAGGTCAACACACAGGCAGTCCTGCCGGAGCATGTCCTCGGACTGAGAGCGAATGTCCTCGAAAACAAGTCTGTTTCCGTAGAATGGGAAAACCCGACACTCGACATCGCACGCAGAAACCTCGACAGCAACGAGCAGCTCGGCTACACAGTATACTGTGACGGCACAGCTATCCACACAGAGGAAGTCTCTGCGCTCCACACACCCGGCATCCGTGAGACATACATCGCAAGCGACCTCACGCCGGGCATGCACAAGTTCTCCGTAGTGATACGCAACGCCAACGGCGAGGCCGAGGGTGAAGCTCCCTACGACGTGGCTTACACCGGCGACTTCACAGCGATACCCTACATCACTACCGACTTCCCCGACTGGCAGGTAGTGTCCACGACATCGTCTTACTATACCTGGACCCGCAACGAGGACACCTCGCTCTACACCTGGAGCAAGTACTACGGCGACCCCGACCCGGTGTTCCTCACCTCTCCCTACTTCCTGCTCGAGGACGGACGCACATACAACGTCAAGGTGACTGCCACTACCGACGACCGCGACGTGGAGTGGGGCCTCTGCGCAGGCAAAGCAGCAGACCCCATGCTGATGTACGGCATCCTCTCTGACACCACTCCCGCCGGCGCTACACAGGAACACTCCTTCAAGGTTAAGGCCGAGAGGGCAAAACCCATGTCTGCTGGCGACGATGAGGAAGAGACCGTCTACTCCATGGACCCCGAAAGCCATGTGTTCAGCATCGTTCCGCTGTCACTGGGCAAGGTGACAATCAACTCCTTCAGCATCGACTACGACACCGACACCGCTGTTGACGGCATCTATGCAGAGGGCGGCATGACATACCGCGACGGCATGCTCCACATCGCAGGACAGGCCACAGACCTGACCGTATGCGACCTGGCAGGACGTATACTCCTCGCCATGCCCGCATGCACCGGCAGCGTCGCTCTCGACGGCGAGGGCATCATGATAGCCACCGCAAACATCGGCGGAAAGACCGTGACACTGAAAGTCATGAGATAATTCATCTTTTCATGTGATTTTACCAGGGGGCGCATCTGCAACACGGTGCGTCCTCCTCTTTTTAACCGCTGCAAAGGCTTAACCGTATTTCAGCCTACTGCTAAATCGGCGTTAAATCAGCGGTTTGCATTTGATGTGCAAAATTAATGTGTTAATTTCGCGGCTGATTTAACACTAACTCTATTAGGAATTTATGAAGAGAATAATGACCTTGGCTCTGTTGGGACTGGCTATGCCCCTCGCCGCACTGGCGAAAGGCAACGTCACCGGCACAGTGTTCAACAACGGGGACGGCACGCCTATCGACTTCGCCGTAGTCCAGCTGATTGACGCCAAGACCTCACTGCCCACCACATACGGGGCGCAGACCGACGAGGACGGGAACTTCACCATCCACGATGTCAAGGATGGAAAATACATAGTTCGCATCACCAACCTCGGCTCTGTGCCGCAGGAGCGCACTGTCACCATCGCCGGAGGCAACGCCAGTGTCGGCAAAGTAGGCCTCTCTGACGACGAGAAGATGCTCAAGGAAGTCGTCGTAACCGGCGTGAAAGGACAGATGCACTTCGAACTCGACCGCAAAGTCTTCAACGTAGACAGCAACATCGCCTCCGCTGGCTCGTCAGCCTCGGAGCTGCTCGAGAGCATTCCCTCCGTAGAGGTGGACCAGGACGGCGAAGTCTCTCTGCGAGGCAACTCCTCCGTAACAGTATGGATAAACGGCAAGGAGTCGGGCATGACCTCCGACAACCGCGCACAGATACTCGAGCAGATACCTGCCGAGACCATCGACCGCATCGAGGTAATCACCAACCCCTCAGCCAAGTACAACCCTGAGGGCACAGCCGGCATCATCAACATCATCCTCAAAAATGACCTGCGTACCGGCTACTTCGGCAGCGCAGAGGTAGGCGCGAACTCCAGAGGAGGCGCAAACGTCAACGGCAACATCAACTACAACGTAGGACGCTTCGAGACATTCGCCGGCCTCGGCCTGCGAATGCGCCACAACAAGGGTGGCTCTGAAAGTCGCCGCCTCTTCGACAACGGCGACTACCTCAACTCTGACGCTACATCGCGCAACCACGGCGACAACATATTCCTCCGCCTCGGAGCGACATGGCACGTCACTGACCGCGACGACATCTACGCAAGCGGCTTCGCAATGTTCGGACACCGCTGGGGGCACTCCCAGACACAGTACGCCTCTACCGTTCCTGGACAATGGCGCAGCAACTTAAACCTCTCGCGGGAAAACAGCGACAGCCAAGGCGCACACATCGAGTGGGGATACAAGCATTCGTGGAACAGCTCGCACACACTCGACGCAAACGTGTCATTCAACCGCTGGGGAGGCCCGATGTGGACAGGCTACAACCAGGAGCAGACCTTCGAGGACGGCAGCGTTGAATCCGTATACCAGGAGGAAGTCCAGAGCGTCAACACCAACATCTGGGAAGCCAAGATCGACTACACCAACCAGCTCACCAACTGGCTCAAGCTCGAAGCCGGCTACAACGGCAACTACAGCCACGAGAACACACCTGTCTCTATCCTGACCGGCACGGAACAAGCCGACGCGACACTCGACCCGAGGCTCTACAACCGCTTCATATACAACAACAACGTCTCCGCGCTGTACTTCACCCTCGGCGGAAAGTACCGCTCGTTCAGCTTCTCCGCAGGACTGCGTTCCGAGTCATGGCAGGTGCGCACACGCTCCCTCGGCTACGGACAGACAAAGTCAGACGTGCCAGAATACAAGAAGAATTTCTTCGCGCTGTTCCCCTCCGCATTCATCTCATGGTCACTGCCCCACGACAACGAGCTGCAGCTGAACTACACACGCCGTCTGCGCCGCCCCTGGGGCCCGCAGCTCAACTCATTCCGCAACATCGAGGACCCCACAAACATACACATGGGTAATCCCGAACTCGAACCCGAGTACACCAACTCATTCGAGCTCAACTATATCAAGTCATGGACACAGCACATGGTTTCGCTCTCAGCATACGTTCGCACGTCAGACAACATGATCAGCCACATATCATTCATGGGCGAATCATCTATCAACCCCGGCGAGCAGACCATGTACCTATCCCACGCCAACGTCGGCAAGCAGGTCAACTCCGGCTGCGAAATCGTCGTCAAGAACAACCTCTTCAACCGCGTCCTCGACCTGACCACCACAGCCAACCTCTACAACAACCACATCAGCGCATGGAGCATTGTCTACCCCATGGACGGCGTAGACTACAACGTCTCCGGCGCACGCCAGAACAGCTTCGCATGGGACATCCGCTGCATGGCGTCAGTGCGCATACCCTGGGGACTGGCATTCCAGGCAACCGGACGCTACAACTCACGCACATTCACCGCGCAAGGCACACGCGAACCCGGCTGGGACGTTGAGGCAGGCATACGCAAGACCGCCGGCAACTGGTCATTCTCGCTCAACTGCCGCGACATCTTCAACTCGCGCCGCATGCACCACTTCACCTACGGCGACGGCTACACACAGGAGAGCAAACGCTGGCGCAGCGGACGCACACTGAAGCTGACCATAAAATACAGCTTCGGCAACATGAAGTCACGCAAGAACGCGCAAATCAACGACCAGGAGCCCATCGACGCAAGCGGCTACGGCGGCGACTGACGCTCATCTCATACTCTGACCCGGCACACTCGCATACAAGCGACATGCATCGAGGGCGGCACTGGATGTGTCGCCCTCGCTGTTATTTCAATATTATTACTGTCCGCTAAACCGCAGAGAGGCACACCCAACTTCTTGAAGAGCAGA
>URTA01000051.1 GCA_900550645.1 uncultured Porphyromonadaceae bacterium | reverse complement strand
TGATGCTGACGGTGGCGGTACTGTCGTCTGTCAGCGGATACGCATACGAGCCGCTGGTTCAGGAGGGACTTGTCTGGAACACGTCTCACGAAGAACACGAGGACAACGGCAAACCTTACAAAGTTATCGATTCATGGTATTTCGATGCGCCCGTTGAGATGTACGGCAAGACTTACCATTCGTTTAAGCATAAAGACCACATATTCGGATATATGCGTCAGGAGGGGGACAAGGTGTATCTTCTTGTGGACGGTGAGAATATATCAGACATCGGGTATTACAATGAAAATGACGATTGGGTTGAGTTGTCAACCGGTGACGAGGTGTTGATTTATGATTTCGGAGCTAAGGTGGGAGACAAATACATGACTGTATCCATGGACGGTTATGGCAGTTTTTATGCGAATCCCGAAATGATAGAAGTTTACGTGGTAAAAGCCGATACGGTAATAGTAAACGGACACGAGCGTAAACGGCAGTACCTGTCACCCTTTGTAGACTGGCCTGAAACTCAACATATCGCTGTCGAGGGTGTCGGCATCAACATTGGGGCTGTTCATCTTCCTCAATACATCCTTTTGCCCAGTCTCGATCCCAATATTGATGTTTTTCATTTAGACAGCATGACAGATGCTGATGGGAATGTGCTGTTCACCAGAGCGGATTTCAACACGCCGACACTCACACGCGAGCCTCTGGTGCGCGAGGGCGTGACATGGAATCATACAGAAGCCAGCATATACCCGGGGTCATACGACTCCTTTGATTCGTATTCGTTCTATTTTGACAGCCCTGTGGAACTGTACGGAAAGATGTACCACCCACTGAAAGACAGGAGGTCTGAGAGCGGAGAAGTGTTTGCCTACATGCGCCAGGAAGGGAACAAGGTGTATATCCTGATAGACGGCGAGAGTGTTATTCCGCCGTTTGAAACTATGTCAGGCGAAGAGTTCGCAGCAGGCGACGAACTGCTGCTGTATGACTTCGATGCCAAGACCGGCGACGAGTATTGGTCTCCGTCAGTAAGCGATTCTATGACGATGCCGTATATAGAAGCATTGGTGCGCGTCACTGTCACAAATGTAGACACCATTCTTGTCAATGGAGTATTGCGCAAACGGTTGATGACTAAAGCGAATGGCGGTGGCAGCCCAGAAATAAACATAGTTGAAGGGATAGGCCCCAGCCGTGGTTATATGCACATACCGCTATACGGGCCGCTTTGTACTTGCCAACACACCACAGACGCCTTTGTCAAGGACATAGTTGATGCCGAGGGCAACGTGATATTCAAGGCAGCAGATTTTGATGCTCCGGCGTACAGTGCGGGCGTGCCGGAAGTCGGTTTCGACACAGGCGGTACGCGGATAGTTGACAACAAGATGTATGACCTGAACGGACGGGAGATACGCAATCCACTGCCGGGGACAGTCTACATTCAGAACGGCGAGAAGCACGTCGCCAAGTAACTCACATAGACATTTCGACTTTATAGTACAGCGAGGGTGAGCCGGGAAAGGCTCACCCTCGCTGTGTTTCTCGGCACGCCGTGTCCCTGCATTGACAGCAAAGCCGGGTGTCGGCGGTCAGGGGCGGCGGGCGGTGTATATCGTCACTGCGCCGAATGTCAGCGACCTCCAGCGGCAGCCCTCAAATCCGGCACGCCGCATAAGCGCGGTCATGTCGTCGCGCTGCGGGGCTGCGGCGATGCTCTCTGGCAGGTAGGTGTATGCACGGCTGTCTCCCGACACCATGTGTCCCACGAGGGGTATCAGACGGCGGCTGTAGAACGTGTACAGGGCGCGTGTGAGCCGCTGGCGGGGCTGCGACAGCTCTATGATGCACAGCTGTCCTCCGGGGCGAAGCACGCGCTGCATTTCGCGCAGGCCGTCCTCGAGCCGCTCGAAGTTGCGCACTCCGTATGCTACCGTCACAGCATCGAATGTCGCGTCGCCGTAGCGCATGGCAAGTGAGTCTCCTTGCTCAAACGATATGGCTCTCTGCGTGTCCTCGTCCATGCCGGCGAGCTTGCGCCGCGCCACGGCAAGCATCCCCTCGCTCAGGTCCATGCCCACGATGCGTTCCGGGCGGCAGCGTCGCCACAGCGCGAAGGCCACGTCGCCTGTCCCCGTAGCCACGTCGAGCACTGCCCGTGGGTGTTCCGCTGCAACAAGCCGCAGGGCGCGGTTGCGCCACCAGCGGTGAAGCCCGAAGGTCATTGCCGTGTTCATCAGGTCGTATGCCGGCGCGATTGCGTCAAACATCTGCTCGACCTGCCCCCCCTTGGACGACACGCCGCCGTATGGCGTGATTTCCTCCACACGGCGGCGCGTTTCTCGTGTCTCGTTCATGTCAGAGCGATGCAAGGCATTTGTCTACGTTGGCGGCTATGCGGGCGGCAGCGTCGCCCTCTTCTGCACGCTCGAACTTCTCGCCCGTGATATGCTCGTACAGCTCGATGTAGCGGTCGCTCACAGAGGCGCAGTATTCTGCTGTCATCTCGGGGACTTGCTGCCCGGGCTTGCCCATGAAGCCGTGGTCGATGAGCCAGCGGCGCACAAACTCCTTGGAGAGCTGGCGTTGCTCCTGCCCGGCGGCGAAACGCTCCTCGTAGCCCTCGGCGTAGAAATAGCGCGAGGAGTCGGGGGTGTGTATCTCGTCAATGAGTATGACGCGCCCGTCGTGGATGCCGAACTCGTATTTCGTGTCAACAAGTATCAGCCCCTGGCGTGCCGCCATCTCAGTGCCGCGCTGGAAGAGCGCGAGGGCATACTGTTCCACCTGTTCCAGCACGTCGGCGGGGACAATTCCCTGTGCGATTATCTCGTCGTGCGATATATTCTCGTCGTGGCCGGCATCGGCCTTGGTGGTCGGTGTGAGTATGGGGTGCGGGAGCTTCTCGTTCTCGCGCAGCCCGTCGGGCAGCTTCACGCCGCATATCTCACGCGCCCCGGCGGCATATTCGCGCCATGCGCTGCCGGCCAGGTATCCGCGTACTATCATCTCTATCTTCAGCGGCTCGCACTTAAGCCCTACCGTCACCATCGGATCCGGCACTGCCACTTTCCAGTTGGGGACTATGTCTGCTGTAGCGTCGAGGAATTTTGCGGCTATCTGGTTGAGCACCTGTCCCTTGTAGGGTATTCCCTCTGGCAGTATCACGTCAAACGCCGAGATGCGGTCTGTGGCGACCATGACCAGGTACTTGCCGTCGATGTCGTACACGTCGCGCACCTTGCCGTGGTATACGGAACGCTGTCCCTTGAAACTGAAATCTGTGTTGATAAGTGTATTGTTCATATTGCGGAAACCTATGTGTTTGAATTTGATTCTTGTTGTCAGAAGTCTGTGAAGCAGTACGGCAGCAGCGATGCCACCGAGGGGAACTCGTACACCTCGTCCTCGCCGTAGAGCAGCACGCGGATGTTGCCATACAGATGCTCATACTCGAGCAATGCCTGGCGGCATGCGCCGCAGGGGCTTATCGGGCGGCGTTGGAAGCAACGGTCTGCCGGGGTGCCTTCGGGATATTGTTCCGGGCAGCGTGCAGCAATGGCAATGGTGCGCATCCCCTCGCCCGGGTATCGAGAGGCGGCTTGCCACACGGTAGCCCTCTCGGCGCAGATGCCAGAGGGGTAGGCGGCATTCTCCTGGTTGGAACCGCTCACCACGTCGCCGCCGGCCATGGCTATCGCCGCGCCCACGCAGAAACGCGAGTAGGGGACATAACTGGTGAAAGTGGCACGCTTGGCAGCGTCCACGAGGCGGCGGTCGGCCTCCGGCAGCTCGTCATAGCTGTACGAGCGCACTGTGATGTGTATCGAAACGTCTTTCATGACACTCTTGTCTGGTTGTATCAGACTGCAAAGATAAGACTTTTATCGAAACCGCGCCGACTTCCCGCCCCGAAATCAGCTCTGTCTATGCAACAATCAGGTTATACAATTTTCGGCAAATCCCTGAAAGCATCGCCGACGGTGTTGTACAGCGGAAGCATTTCCAGCGAGGGAAACTCCGAGTGTGTAGGCAATGGCAGTGGCACTGTTCCCAAATCAGACCTGCAGCCGATGAATATCATCCTGCGCCGTAGCTGTGGAACGCCGAAATCTGCGGCACACAGTATGCCTGACACGACATTGTACCCCAAATGCCTCATCTTGTATAATATAGTTCGGTATAGTAGACCCTTGTCAATGGACTGTATGTTAGCGACATTCTCCATTATGAAGAATTTCGGGGTCAGGCTTTCAATAAAGCGCAGGAATTGGAAAACCAGTGTCCCTCTTTCATCGTCAAGGGCTTTCTGCTTTCCTGCCTGTGAAAAAGCCTGGCACGGCGGTCCTCCGAAAACTATGTCGGGCAAAGTGTTTTGTCCTGAATGAGTTTTCCAGTAGTATTCTGGGTCGTCAACGGTTGTTATGTCTGTCTGTATGACATTCGTGCCTGTTTTTTCATATCCGCGCAAGGAAGTGCAGGCATCTTCCCAGCAGTCCATCGCCACTTTCACAGAAATGCGGCACTCGGGAGAGCTTGCCTGATATGCCCCAAGGTCAAAGCCGCCAGCGCCGCAGAACAATGAAAATGCAGACAGTTCTCCGCTTCCAGCCAAACCATGTGCAACGGCATAATCTCGCACTGAGGCAAATATCTCTCTCGCCAGCGGCACGGGAACGGCGTTGCCGACTTGTTGCTGTGTGCTTGTCAGCGAGCCGTGAAACACGAAGTCGTCGGGGAAGCCTTGAAGGCGAGCAGCCTCTCTTACAGTAACAAACCGGTTCTCGAAAGGATGCACAAACTTATTGAAGATGAAACCAGTGACGGTCAATGAGGGCTTGCTTGGGTCAAGCCTGATCATACGCAGGTTCGGTCCTCCTTTTCGGTTGGGGTCTTCCTTGACATAATACCTGAAACTCTTGTGCCACAGTTCTTCAGGCAAGTCTTGCATCTTCTGCCCAACGCCGAGGTGGTCAATGCGTTGTTGTACCACATCGCCCACTTTCCTCGCTATATGATTGTAAACCTTTGTCATAACATCCCCATTATTCGTGCCACTTCCGGGTCTCTTATTTCAGATTTCGTAAAGGATACTATGCCGTCAAACAGATTGTAAAGCGGCGTGCCGTCAGGCAAATCCGTCCAATTTGCAGCTGTCCCGGTTTCATCCAAAGTCCATATTACGTCCTTTATGCACTGTAGGTACTCGTCATAATGACGGACTGCGTGGACATTTGAAATCAGAGCTACTTTTATATTGCCTCCATTCGGTTTGAAGTCCGCTCCCAGTTTCAGTACTTGATATATGCCTTTCTTTATGTCATCTGTTCTGTCAAGGCCTACACTTGTCTTGGCATCTGATACAGTTTCATAGCCGCTCCCTGAACGTTTTGGCCAGTCTGATGGTCTTGGAACGGGACTGCCGCAAGCGTTTGTAAGCCAAAATGCCGGATTCCCTCGGTCTTTGGCGGAATATGCCTGGAAGGCTTCGCGCCAAAAATTGAAGAAATGGTCTAAGAATGTCTTGTCTCGTAAGGCAAGGCCATAGACAGCTTCAAAGAATGGAGACTCATCGCTCCACTCTATGGGTATATAGTACTTTTGCTCTGGCAAATCACTTGTTGTCGGGAAATACAAGTACAAGTCAGATTTCCTGACAAAGGGGTTGTCTGCTACTGTATGCTTGAGCAGAGTCAACACTCCGTCAACGTCTTCTGTGAGAGGGTCGCAGTCTGCTGCTATTGGCACTGTCAATAGCGGTGAAGCCTTGATTTCTGCAAGGACTATGGTTTCGGTATCAGGTTCATACAAAATGGCATCTGCCGGTTCAGAAGCCTTGCTAACCTCGACATTGCTTCCTTTGAGCCGCATCAGGGCCGACAGCATTTCACATAGAATGTCTGTGGTTGCCACTCCGATTTGCCCAGAACCGGGCTTATTGCCCTTGGTATGCCAGAACTGTAGGTTTCCCAAGCATCGCGGGCATGCATTTGTGTATGAGTACAATAGCATCGGTGGCTGTTGACTGCAATATGTCCATCCTTTGCTCGCTATGTTGCCATAGTATTCGCAGGAGACAAACAGGTCGAACAATGCTGCCAACTTGATGCCGTCGTCAAATGACTTGTATTCAGACAGAGCTGTTGATATTATGCGATATGTTATATCCTTTACGCAGCGCGGTATATCCGTTTTGCGTCTGTATTCAAGTATCGACTTGTTTTCCATACGGTAACTCAATTAATCTGTTTTCGCATCGTTCCGGCGGAGGCGCAGCAGACGGCGCACCAGCGGCGAGATGACCGGCACGTTCTCCGTAACGCACACTCCTGCGGCGTATGCCGCGAGCAGCAGCGTCCGCACCGTGTACGTCAGCCACAGCATGCCGCCCTCCTCGGGCAGCAGCGTTCCGGCGAAGTACAGCACGGCGGCGAGGGCGGCGTAGAGTGCCATGCGCCCTACCTGGTAGGGCAGCGGATAGTAGTGCCGCCCCACGAAATATGACACCACCATGATGACAGCATAGCTCACCAGCGCGGCGTATGCCGAACCCATGTAGCCGTCGGGAATGCCTATCGCCGGCACGAGCCATATATTGAGCGCAAGCATCATAACGAACACTGCCAGCGAGAAATACATCCCCCAGCGTGTGCGGTCGGTCAGCTTGTACCACAGAGACAGGTTGAAGAACACCCCGAAGCACAGCTCGGCGAGCATCATTACCGGGACGACGCGCAGACCCTCCCAGTAGCCGCGAGAGATGAAATGGCGCAGCACCGGCAGGTAGTACATCACCCCGAGGAAGATGAGCAGCCCGAAGATGACGAAAAACTTCATCGCGTCGCAATACGCCTGTGTCTTGTCCTCGCCCTTGCCGCGAGCCTGGGCGAAGATGAACGGCTCGTAGGCATAGCGGAACGCCTGTGTGAACATCACCATGACCAGCGCAATCTTCATGTTGGCGCTGTATACGCCCACCATGGACTGCGCGGCTGCCGCATTGTCAGGGAACAGGTACGGGATGAGCGTCTGCCCCATGTTCTGGCTCAATATCCCAGCCACTCCCAATATCAGCAGCGGCCACGAGTATGACAGCATCCTGCGCCACAGTGCTGTGTCAAACGAGTACTTCACTTTCACCACCTCGGGCAGCAGCATCGCCAGCACAACGAGCGTCGAGAGTATGTTGGCCACGAATATCCAGCCGATGCCGAAGTCCGCGCCACCGGCCGGTGCGTAGAACCAGTCGATGAGCCACGATGCAGACGAACCGGAAATGAGTGGGCAAAGCAGGATGAAGAACAGGTTGAGCGATATGTTGACCGCCACGTTGGTGCATTTGATGAGGGCGAAACGCACCGGGCGGCTGCGGAAACGCAGGTAGGCAAACGGTATGTTGGTGAACGCATCGACCGCCACCGTCACCGCCAGCAGCCCGATGTACAGCGAGCCGTCTGGCATCAGCAGCGCACGCGACACCGGTTCGAGCAGCAGCGTCACCGCCGCGATGAACAGCAGCGAGGTCGCGCCTACGGACAGCAGCGAGGTGCTGTAGACGCGCATCGGGTCGCGCTCCTTGTTGGCATAGCGGAAGAACCCCGTCTCCATGCCGTAGTTCAGTATCACCAGCGCGACCGCCGTCAGGCTGTACAGGAAGCTCACCTTGCCGTATTCGCCGCTTGGGAACACGTATGTGTACAGCGGCACCAGACACCAGTTGAGAAACCGCCCCACGATGCTGCTGAGGCCGTAGATGGCCGTATCCTTGGCCAATGATTTTATTCCAGCCATATCCGTATGATTCTGTTTCAGGTACAAAAGTACACAAAAAATCCGGATGCGGCGGCATCTGCCCCCAGCACCCGGATGTGCGTATGATGTGCGCGGTGTGTCAGTCTGCTACTGCCTTCGCGCTTCGCGGGCGGCCGCCGATGACGAAGCCCAGAGAGATGTCAAACGTGTTGAAGCCGTTGCGCAGTATGTGCATCGAGGCGGTCACGCGGATATGGTGTACCAGCTCCACGCCTATTCGCGGTATGAACACCGCAGCTGTGCCGTTGCTGTTATAGAGGCCTCCCGATGTGGTGTCATAGAAGCCCACGCCGATGCCCAGGCCGGCAAACGGGTTGACCTTGCGTCCCTGGCGGAAGTTGTAGTCGCCTACGGCTGCGGCGTATACTACGCCGTCGCTCTGCGCCTGATATGAATCGCCGTGAGGCTCATAGCGGGCCATGTTGAAGCCAAGGCGCATGCCGACATCGAAGCCGGTACGGCGTATGTTGTGGCGGAACTCTGCGCCGAAGCCGACGCACAGCTTGTGGTCGAGGTCATGGAAATTGCCCACCGGCACTGTCATGGCAGCGTCAACGCCGCCTTCAAACTCCTGTACGGGGAGCGGCTGCTCCGCCCTCGCGCTGCCGATGCTGCACACTGCCAGCACCGCTAACGCCGCAAAAATCTTTGCTTTCATCAGTTCTTCATTTATGGTTAGTATACATGGTTGAATGACAACCAAAATCAACTCGAGGGCAAAGGTATGCAAAATCCGCGTCAAACGCAATGCCCCTCCATAAAAAACGTTAAACGCATGCATTAGGGGCGTTTTTCGGGATATATGGATGGTTTTTGGGCGGATTATTGAAGTACCCATTTCAGCGCGATGCCATTTGCAGACAGCCATTGGGCTATGGTCATGGACTTGATGTCCAGGTAATCGCAAATCTGGGGGAGCTTCTTGAAAAGTTTTCCGTCATTGCTATGTGCTGTTTCTTCGGTAATTATGACGGGGTTTAATTCTGTGTTGTTCAACGCATACAATATCATGCGTGCATCCCCGGTCTGCATATAAACTGCTTTCTGTTGTTCCCACTCATCTTGGGACAGTCGTTTTTTCAGGAGGGGGATGCAGAAGTTGTTTTCCAGCATGTTGCTGAATTTTCTTGGTGCTGGCGGCAACAACTTTGAGTCATCGATGTGCAGGTTCTTTTCATTCAGAAATGGCATCTTTTCGAGGACAATGCCTTGTTGAGTTCTTGCAGTTTCTCTGTGGATTGAAGTCAGCAATACCAATTCATGTGACTTGAATTTTTGTTCTAAGAAGCGCAACAACTCCTCGCCTCCTTTGACAGAGAGGTAGTAGCGTACAATCGCCAACAAAGAACACGTGTCGATAATCCCGGTCATAAGTACTTGGCTAAGTGGTTCTGCGGGATTTTCAGCTGTTCGCAAAATGTCGCTTCGGAAACAAGCCCATTGTAATAGGCATATTGCATGGTCTCCAGATACAGCGGCGAGATGATCGGTCGTGGCGTCTGTGCCTTTGACTGGCTCATTTTCATCTCCTCCCGTTTTTCTTGCAGGCGCTGTTCGTATTCATCCTCCAGATGGCTGATTATTGCACGATAACGGGGCATCGGGACTATCTTTTCGTATGCCAGCTTGGTATACCATGCCATTCTGCTTATATGGGTGGCAGCGGCAATCCGGTCTATCGCGTGGTTCAGGTCTTCGGAATAATTCTTGAATTTATCCAACTCGCTGACAGCGTCACCTGCGATCAGGTAGAACGCAAAATCGTTGCACCAACGCTCAACGCTGTTGGAGACGCGGCTGCTTTCAACCTTTGACATATCAAGCGACTCGACATCCTCTACGCCTAACAGGTAATGCCCTATTTCATGGGCGAGGGTGAAAATCTCGCGTTTGTATGATTTCTGACGTTTCAGCACAATGACATTCGGCTCAATATAAAATCCGTCTATCGTTGTCTTTTCGCGCTTGTTCCAAGCTTCGACAAACTCGAATACGTAGACGTTTATATCGGCAAGTCGTTGTATTATCGCCTGAAGATATTTCCTGTGGTCTGCGATGGCTTTATCCGGGAGTATAGTTCCCCGGACCTTGTCTGCGACTGCCTTTGGACATTGCTGTGCCGTTGCTGAACCTCTCAACGGATATTCCGTATTTGTCGTGTCTGTCAAGGCTCTGTAGCCGTCTAGCAGGCTTTTCAGCGACTCAAACGAATCCACTATACGCTTGTCCTCAAAGGATAGTTCGGACTGGAACTTTTTCTTTCGGAAGAGGACTTTGGTCTTTTGATCGATGCCTGTCGGGGAAAAGTCAAGGTAGAACATCAGCCCCTTCTTGAAGATGTCGTCTATTTTCTTCAGCAACGAGACCCTTATTTCGTTTCCGCTTATATCGTCTATGGTGAACGGCCGTTTCCTGTCCTCATTCAACCGGGACAACAGCTGCTCTTTGCTCATGCCGTAGAGCATAAGCAAATAGTTGAGCCTGTCTATGTTGAATTCGGTTGTCATGATCGGGATTTGCGGGAGCGATATTGCCCTGCAAAGTTAGATATTTTTCTTGGGTTTTGCAACTTGCTGTTTCATAGCCAAATTGGCGTGGCGGCGGAGGGCGGCGAAGTCGGCTCGGCGCATCGCTGAGCCGCGTGTGAACTCGTCCCACTGCTCTTCGCTCATGGCGGCTATGTCGGCTGCGTCGATAGTCAGCATGCCGAGGCGCGGGCTGAAGTCGGCGATGGTTGTCGGCGGCACGTCGCGGTTGTGCGGGCATACCTTCTGGCAGATGTCGCAGCCGTAGAGTGTGGCTCTGCCGTCCGGCGACTGCATCACGCGGCTCTGCTCGGCGGTCATCTTTCCCCGGTGTTCTATGGTCAGGTAGCTGAGGCAGAGGCGGCTGTCAACCGTGCCGTCGGGCTGTATTGCATTGCCGGGACACGCCCTTTGGCACGCTCCGCAGTCGAGGCAGGTGCGTGTGGAGGGCTCGTTGGGCGGCAGCGACAGCGATGTCAGTATCTCGGAGAGGAAAACGTATGAGCCGTGACCGTCGATGATGATGCAGCCGTTTCTGCCCAAACGCCCTATGCCGGAGCGCATTGCCCAGTACCGTTCTGCCACCGGGGCTGTGTCTGCGCATATCCGTGTGGCAGCACCGAATTCTGCCTCCACCTCGCGGCACAGGGCTCGCAAGCGGCTGCGTATGGTCTTGTGGTAGTCGCGTCCGTAGGCGTACAGGGCTATGCGCGGCAGCTGCGGGTCGCGGCGGACTGGCGGATAGTAGGGGTAGGCTATGGAGATGACCGTGCGCACGCCCTCTAGGACGGTGGCAGGGTCGGCGACAAGCGGCTCGTGGCGGCTCATGTAGTCCATGTTGCCGTGGCGGCCGTTGGCTATCCACTGCGAGAACCGCTCGCGAGCATCTGCCGGCAGCGGCGCGGCTGCGGCAAAGCCGACGGCGGCTGCGCCGGTATCGAGTATGCGGCTGCGCAACCGCTCGCGTGTCTCTGCCGTTGCCATAGGCGGTATGGCTATTTCCTGCCGAAGTCGGCTGGTATCTCCCCCCAGTTGTCGGTGTCCCACTTCACTATCCGTGTGCGGAACTGGTGAGTGAGCAGCCATTTAAGGGCGCGGCGCAACAGGTTGAATACCTTGGCGTTGACGGTCGATTCTGTCAGCGTGGTGCGCACTTTCCCTTTTAATATCCAGGAAATGGCGGTGCGGGAGTCGGAGTATATGGTGTGCGACTCGCCCCGCTGCTCCATGAGCGCGAGGGCGTGGACTATGGCGAGGAACTCCCCGATGTTGTTCGTGCCTCCATGAAACGGGCCGACGCGGAACAGGCACTCGCCGGATGCGAGGTTTATGCCCTGGTATTCCATTATCCCCGGATTGCCCTGACACGAGGCATCTACCGCCCACGCCGTCTGGTCGATGTCGGGAATGGTGCGGTAGTCGCGCTTCTCCTCTGACTGTGCCTGGCGTTGCCGCAGCTCGCGCATGAATGCGCCGAGGTCGCCGGTCGCGTCAGCCAGCAGCCCCTTGCGGTAAGCCTCTGCCGCCTCCTGCGGCGTGGCGAAGCTCTTGTAACGCGCTCCTTGGAATTGGGTTATCTGCTCTTGCGCGTCAGACCAGTCGTCGTACACGCCGGGGTTGCGTCCCACCCACACTACATAGTATTTCTTGCCTTTTGCCATGAGGTATTATTTCACGCCGGCGGCACGCGCTATGCGCTCTGGTATCTCGATGTTGTTCAGGTTGCCGGTGAACAGTTCCGCGCCCTCGCCTATAGCATATATGGGGACGAAATTGGCGGTGTGGTTGCCGGTGGTCCACCCGATGCCGTAGTGGCGGTTCAGCACGTCGTAGACGATTACAGTGAAGCGGTTGAAGTCGTTGTATAGCGTCTTCTCGTCCTTTGCGCTGTGGTTGACGAATGTGTCGTCAAATCCCTTGCGGATTTCCTTCTCTTCGTCAGCTGTCGGCTTAATCTCGCGCCACAGTCCGAGCCGCTCTGTGAGGAATGACTGCATCTCGTCCCATGTTGGCGCTTTTGCCGTCCAGTTGTCGCGGCACCATGCTGCGAAGCTGTCCTTGGAAATCTTCTGCACGTCTATCAGTGCGAGATTCGGGTTCTTTTGGTTGTCCTGACGGCCGAGAGCCATGCCGCCGGTGTCATGGTCGGCTGTTATGACGATGAGTGTCTCGTCGGGGTGCTGCTCGTAGAAGCGGTATGCCACGTCTATGGCGTTCTGGAAATTGAGCACCTCCTTGATTACGGACGCGCCGTCGTTGGCGTGGGCTGCCCAGTCGATATTGCCGCCCTCAATCATCATGAAGAAGCCGTCAGGGTCGCGGCTTACGACCTGGAGTCCGGTGCGTGTCATCTCCTGAAGCGTCAGCCCTGTGCCGGTATAGTCGAGCGTGTAGCCTATCTGGTCGCCTACGGGCGCATCGCTGAGCATCAGCACCTTGCCGCCAGTGTTGTGCAGGTCGAGGTATTCCTTTTCGCTGTGTACCAGCGCATAGCCGGCGTTCTTCATGCGCTCGAGCCAGTCGGTGGGTTTGCCGCTGCTGTCAGTCATGCCACGGAAACGTGCTGCGCCGAGGAATGTGATGCCGCTCTGTGGGGCATAGCCCGAGATGCGCTCTTTCATACCGCGCTCCGGGGCATGGGCATAGAACGCTGCCGGGGTAGCGTCGTCGCCGGCGACGGATGTCAGCACGCCCACGGCACGCCCGCTGCGCATGAACCGTGCGGCTATGCTCTCCACGTCGAGCGTGTCGGGTGACATACCCACCATGGCGTTGTTGGTCTTCACTCCCGTGCTTAGCGCGGTGCCTGCGGCTGCGGAGTCGGTGATAGGCGACGAGGCGGAGTAAGTGCGTGCCTGTGACGCCACGGGGAATGTGAGCATAAGCAACGGCTTGTCGGCGTGCAGCACGTCGCGGTTGTATGTTTCGGCAGTGTTGACATGACCCATGCCCATGCCGTCGCCGATGAAATAGAATACATATTTTGCCTCTGCGTCAGCCGGCAGCACCGATGCTGCCACTGCTGCCGCTATGGTGATAGAACGGAAATAACCAGATAAAGTCATAGTAGCTTGAATGTGTATTTGAAGTCAAAGTCGCGAAACCTCCGCAAAGCGGGAATTTCAGCGGTAAAGTTACGAAAAAAAGCCGTACCGGCAAAGCACAGTCCGAGAGATACGACAAGACACACCGCCTCCCCGGTGGCGGGGAGCAGTGTGCTGTTATTGTCGTTGTCTCGCGTCCGTGTCCGCTTACTTTGCGGGAGCGGGTGTCTGCGCGGGGGCAGCTGCCGGCTTCTCTGCTGCGGGAGCAGGTGCAGCTGCGGGCTTGGGAGCGGGAGCTGTAGTCGAGGGTGCTGCTGCCGGTGCAGTGGTCTGCGTCGGTGTGGCGGGGCGGACATCTGATGTCAGAGGAGCCTTGACCGCGAATGCGCCGAGGATGCTTGCCAGGCAGATTACGATGGCGAGCGTCCAGGTGGCCTTCTCGATGAAGTCCGTGGTCTTGCGGTAGCCCATGTACTGGTTGCCGCTCGAATAGTCAGATGCCAGACCGCCTCCCTTTGACTTCTGTATCAGCACTGCGCCGATGAGAAGAAGGCAGGCAATCACGATGACGATGCATAATAAGATGTACATTTTCTATCTTCTGTTATTGTCGTTAATAATCAGTTTTTTCAGGAAACGGATTTGGTCTGCAAAGTAAGCACTTTTTTCCGGATTATTCAAGCTAATGGCCTGAATAATTTCGAGAGCCTTGCCGTAATTGCGGTTTTTGATCATTACGCGGGCGAAACTTTCGGACAGTGACGCGGGCGCGGGTGGCTCTGCTGCCGCTTGCTCAGGCTTGGCCGTGTGGGTGTCTTCAGCCGCTTTCGCAGTCTCCTCTGGCGGTGCGGGTTCGGGTTGCTGCGCAGCGAGCGAGGAGAGGTAGTCGTCGGGTGCGGGGTTGAATATTGCCTGTTCGGCGGCTTGAGCTTCGCGTGTGCGGTCGCCGTGCGAGAATTTGCCGAGGAAAGCGTCTATGGTGTCTTCTGTCGAGGGTGCTGTATGCCGAGGGTCGGGGTAGAAGTTGTCAAACACGTCGCCGTCATTGCCCAGCAGGCGGAACAGGGCGTCGCGGTCACCCAGGCATCCGGCTATGCGAGCCTTTGCGGCTGCATCCTCTGTTTTCCCCTCTTCCAGCAGCACGGCCTGGGGGACTATGCATGCCGGCCAGATGCGAGACAGCTCTTCAGCCTCGGCGGTTGTGGGGACATGGCTGCCCTCGATGATTTCGCGCAACAGTTCAATTGTTTCCATGCTTCATGCGTTACCAGTTGCCCAAAGTGGCGTTGAATATCAGGTCCACCAGCTCCTTGGATATTTCTGTGCACAGGTCGTCCTGCACGTCGGTGAGCATTACCGAGCTTGAGAAGTCGCGGTATGCAGAGAACGACTGGTCCACGTTGTTTGCGGGGTTGGCGGCATCGGTGTATTTCACGCGCACCGTTATGGTGAGGCGTGTCTGGGTGGCGTAAGCGTCCTCGCCTACGGACTGTGGAGAGAGGGAGTATCCGGTTATCTCGCCGGTGAGGCTCATGTCGGCGTTGTTGTCGATGACCTGCAGGCGGGTCTGCCGAGCCACGGCATCGCGCAGTGTGTTCTCGAAAGTCTGCTGTAGCGGCGGGTATACCAGCGCGGCGCGTATCGGGAACTCGCCTATGCTGATGCTCTTGTATATGTCATAGTTTATCGCCGAGCCGTTGAGGGTGTACCTCGGCACGCACGACGTGAACAGCGGCGTTGCCGCTATGGCGGCGAGTGTCAGCACGGCTTTGACGGCGTATCTGCGGCGTATGGCTTTCATTCCTTGGCGAGTTTCTGTGGTATGTTCAACTCCTTGATTTTGCGGTATATTGTCCTTTCGGAGATGCCCAGGTCGGCAGCGGCGCGGCTCTTGTTGCCCTTGTTGCGGCGCAGCGCGTCGATGATAGTTTCGCGCTCGGCATCGCGCTCCGGGTCGCGAGGTGCTTCCACCGCCTCTGCCGGCACGGTCTCTACTGCCGGTTCTTCCACGTCTGTCAGGCCGATGATGTGGCGCAGCGTGGCGGGGGCGGAAGGCTGCGCGGCGGGCTGCCCTGAAGAGAGGGCTTCGATGCGTGCCGACATGGCTTCCATTTCGGTCTTCATTGCGGCGATGACCTGCCAGAGCATCTCGCGTTCCGTCTCGTAGGAGTGTGTCCTCTCGCGGACGATGAGGGAATTGTCAACCGATGACGAGGCGGGGAGGCTCTCCATGAGTGTACGGCGGTCTACCTCGCGTCCGGACTCGAACAGGGCGAGCTGCTCCACCACGTTCTTGAGCTGGCGTACGTTGCCCGGCCAGCGGTACAGCAGCATATACCGGCGGGCGTCGGCGCTGAAGGTGATAGGCGGAGTCATGTACTTCTCGGAGAAGTCGTTGGCAAACTTGCGAGCCAGCAGCATGATGTCGTCGCCACGGTCGTGGAGGTTAGGCACCACGATGTGTATGGTCGAGAGGCGGTAGTACAGGTCTTCGCGGAACTTCCCCTTGGCGACAGCTTCGGGGAGGTCAACGTTGGTTGCAGCGACGATGCGTATGTCAGTCTTCTGCACCTTAGACGAGCCGACTTTCAGGAACTCGCCGGTTTCGAGTACACGTAGCAGCCGCGCCTGTGTGGTCATGGGCAGCTCTGCCACCTCGTCGAGGAATATTGTGCCTCCGTCGGCCTCCTCGAAATATCCCTTGCGGTCTGAGATTGCTCCGGTGAACGAGCCTTTCTCGTGTCCGAACAGCTCGGAGTCGATAGTTCCCTCGGGGATTGCGCCGCAGTTGACGGCTATGTATTTCTTGTGTTTGCGCGAGCCGAAATGGTGTATGATTTTCGGGAAGAACTCCTTGCCGCTGCCGCTCTCGCCGTTAACCAGCACGGAGAGGTCAATGGGTGCTACGCGCACGGCACGCCCCACGGCCTCGAGCAGGGCCTGTGAGTTGCCTATTATGGAGAACCTCCTTTTCGCTTCCGTCACCTTGGGGTTGTCGGCGAGGCTGATGACTTCGTTTTGCTTCATAATCGTGTTTTGCGGGGGTGCATGCAGCAGCCCCGTCTGTTTTTCATTTTATCGAGGAGAGGGAATAAGTCTTATGGCGCAGCATCGCTCCCAGCTCTTCAATAGTGCTGCACTCGTCCTGTTGTTGCGGCATTATGGGGTCGCCGATGCTTACGTGCACCTTGCGGCCTCGCATCCGGAACACCTCTCTGGGCAGTCGCAGCGTGCGCAGCCGCCAGTCTATTACCCCCAGAATGTTAGAGAACGCGCTGTTGTGTCCGTGGAAGTATATCGGCACTACCGGCACGTGGAACTGGCGTATCAGGCGAATGACGGAGGGCTGCCACTGGCGGTCGGCGATGCGCAGGTTGCGCTGGAGCTTGGATACCGCGCCGGCGGGGAAGAAGCCCAGCGGCTTGCCGGCACGCACCTGCGCTATGGCCTCTCGTATGCCGAGCATCGAGATGCGCCGCTTCTCGGGGTCGGTGCTTGCGGAGGGGTCAACGGCGATGAACGACGGCCGCATCGCCCGCAGGTTGTTGAGGAAGAAGTTGACCATCACGCGGTATTCGGGGCGCAGCGAGGAGACGATGTGAATGAGCAGTATTCCGTCCATTCCGCCGAAGGGGTGGTTGCTGACGGTGATGAATGCGCCCGTGGGGAACTGCTTGAGAGCCTCGATGTTGTCGATGCGCAGCTTGATCTTGAACTCCTCCTCTACGAGGCGGTGCGAGAACTCTGCACCCGGGGTGTAGCAATAGCGGCCGTGCACCTGGTTGACGCGGTCTACCCACAGCCAGTGCATGACACGCTCGACAAGGCGGCGGTGTTTCGCCAGCGCCGGAACCATCTTCGTTATATCGTCGAAATTCAGCACGTCAGGCCGTATGGGCTGCTCAGCATTGTCTTGCATATCTTACTGATTTGGGGGCAAGTGCGGGCGTAAATCCGCGTCCGCGCACACCTGCGCCAATATATGCGCAAAATTACTATTTTTCCTCGTAACGGCAAAACCGCCTTCGCCTTGGGGCGCGTGCAAAATGCCGCATCTCAAAAATATTCACTGCCATCGGATATGTAATTGAAGAAAAACAATTATATTTGCAACTACATTGTCAAGAGATGCTTTTTGAAGAAACGAAATACTTGGATTATTCGTTCCCGAAGCCGCAGTATTTGGGGGCGAAATACATACACCGAGGGTGGATTGCGCAGTTCATACCAGACTATGTGACCAATGTCTTGGATGCTTTTGCCGGCTCGCAGTCGGTGGCATACCTGTTCAAGCAGCTCGGCAAGAAGGTCGTTACCAATGATTTCCTCAGCTTCAACAACCTTATCGGCAAGGCTCTCATCGAGAATCCCGGCTACAAGCTCGCGCCAGAGGATGTGGAGACGTTGTTTGCTCCCAATGCCGCCCCTGACGAGTACAACCTGATGGAGCATCTGTATTCCGGGCTGTTCTTCCAGCCTGAGGACGCGGCGTTTGCCGACAGTTTCCGCAGCAATGTAGGCAGCCTTGACAACCCCTACAAGCGGGCGTTGGCACTTGCCGTAATGTGCCGCAGCATGACCCGCAAGGTGACAATGGGGCATTTCGCTCACCGCCGTGCATTGGCGTATGCTGCCGACCCGGCTCGCATCAAGCGAAACAGGAGCCTCGTGCGCCCTTTGAAGGACTTGTTCATGGATTTGCTGCCTGAATACAACGCGGCAGTGTTTAACAATGACCGCGAAAACGCGAGCTATAACGACAATGTGCTGGACCTGCTGCCTCGGCTGGACGGCATTGACCTGGCTTATTTTGACCCTCCCTACTGCAACAGCCACGCCGACTACCAGTCTTTTTATCACCTGCTCGAGACATACGTGGAGTACTGGAAGGACAAGCGGTTTGTCAACGGCACGCGCCGCTACGAGCCTAAGCGTTATAGCGGCTTCGACAAGAGCAGCGAGGCGTTGGGCAGCTTCAAACTTATGTTTGAGGAGGCGAAGCACATACCAATGTGGCTGATAAGCTACAACGACCGCAGTTTCCCCGACATCGACACTATGGTCGGCATGATAGAGCCGTATAAGCGTGTCCGGGTGTAACACAAGAAATACAGTGCTGGGCGCGGCGGGAAAGGCAGTGTGGCCGGCAGCAGCGAAATCCTTTTCGTTTGCACTGACAAGAATTGTTACGCCTGTTGCTGATATTTTCTCATTGGCGTGGCAGGTTGCGGGTGTCACTGCCTATGCAATGTAAGATGATCACCACAAGGACTGGCGTTATGATAAGGGATATAATCAACCACAAGATTGCGCTGCGGTTGTACCGTTTTGCCAGTTGTACCACAAGTACATACATCGCGACAATTATGCTAATCATCAATATGACTATAAGTGTCCCCGATATCATGCCTATCACGTCGCCGAAACTGCGTCCTCGTGAGGGTTTTGCGGAACTGTCTGTTGAGACAGTAGGGGAGTTAACACTGTATGTCGGTTCAATCTCTTGTGTAGGCTCGATGTCTTTTGAGGGGCTTTGCCAGCTGCCGCTTACCGCTTTGCCGTTGACTGCTTTCAGCCTGAATTTGATTTTGAAATCGCGCATATACCATGATTGTCGCAGCGGCTCGTTGGCCGGTATCTTGACTTTCTTGGCAAGCCCCGGCTCTATTGCGGTGTTAGTGTTAAAGTCTTCGTAGTCAAGCTGGTTCCCGTCCATGTCAAAATAAGAAATCTGGAAACTGAGGCTTGTTATAGTACCATTGGTATTGTTTTTCAGTCCGATATATGCGTCAGATAGCCCTGGATCGTGTTCGTAAGTTCCGACGGTCACCGGCTCTGTTGCTTTGTCGTTTGCCGCGTTTGCGACTGACGACATGGCGAGACACAAAAAGGCTATTATGTATCTGAAAATCCGTGTATCCATATTTGTTGGCATTGGTGTAGTGTATTGTTGGTAATCAAGTGCAAATATAGGCAAAATATCCATGCGGAGCATAGTTTTATGATGTGATTGTCCTTGCAGAAGCTCTGTTTGGGCTGAACATTTTGCCTTGCAGACCACGGCTCTTTCATTTAAGATTTGACGAAGGCGCAAAAGTCCCCAACCCGCGCC
>URTA01000050.1 GCA_900550645.1 uncultured Porphyromonadaceae bacterium | reverse complement strand
CTCGGCGTGTACGGGCAGATACTCACCTACGACTTCGAGTGGGGCGGCAAGGGCTGCCTGGGCGGCAAGCCCGGGGGGACGCTCTGGGACAAGATGAACTGGGGCGTGGGCCTCGAATACGGCTACTCGCTCCCCGTGGCCAAGCGCTTCAACATCGACTTCACGCTCGGCGTGGGCTATCTCACCGGCGAGTACCAGGAATACCGCCCTGTTGACGGCTGCTACGTATGGCAGGCCACCAAGCAGCGGCACTGGTTCGGCCCGACCAAAGCCGAGATCTCACTTGTCTGGCTCATCGGCTGTGACAACTACAACCGCAGGAAAGGAGGTGAGAGATGAGACGGCAAGGCACTTTCACGAGATTCAAGCACACGGCCTTGCTGGCCGCCATTGCAGCCCTGTCGCTGTGCAGCTGCGAGCACAAGGAGCTGTGCGAGGACCACGAGCCGCACGCGCTGCGCAACCGCGTGGAGATCGTCGCCGGCTACGAGCAGCGGTGGGAGTACCATACCGAGGGCGGCACTGACTGGGAGGCGGCATGGCCCGGGGAGTTCGGCTTCAGCTACGGGAGCCTGAACCCCGCGCTGCCCAAAGGCCTGCGCACGGTCGTCTACAACGAGAACGACATCCCGCGCACCTACAACATGGACGTACACGGCGGCGGCGTGCCGCTGGCGGACGGGAGCAACGACATGCTGCTGTACAACAACGACACGGAATACATCGTGTTCAACGACCTGAACTCGACGGCCACTGCCACGGCGACCACGCGCACGCGGACACGCCCGAGCTACAAGGGGAGCATGTTCGGCAGCAGCGACGGCACTGACGAGGTGACGGTCACACCCCCCGACATGCTGTACGGCGCGTCGGTGACAGGCTACGTCCCCTGCAAGACGATAGACCCCATGCCCCTGAAAGTCCTGCTCACGCCGCTGACGTACACGTACTACGTCCGCATCGAGGTAGAGAAAGGGCAGGAGTACGTTGCGCTGGCACGCGGCGCGCTGGCGGGCATGGCCAGGGGCGTATACCTGACGGACGGCAGCACGACGGACGAGAGCGCGACTGTGATCTTCGACGCGGAGGTGACGGGCTTCGGGGCAGAGGCGAGCGTGCTGAGCTTCGGCGCGCCGGGCTGGCCCAACAGCCACTACCGCTCTGACGGCGGCAACGGCAGCGGGCGGCGGTACGCGCTGAACGTGGAGATACGCCTGCGCAACGGCAAGGTGCTGTCATTCGACTACGACGTTACCGACCAGCTGCTGCACCAGCCTCACGGCGGCGTGATACGCGTCGGCGGCATAGAGATTTCGGACGACGACGGCAAGGGCGGCTCCGGAGGCTTCGACGTGGACGTGGACGGCTGGGGCGAATATGAGGACATCCCCATCTCTTTCTGACACAGATACTTGACAATACAATAAACACATAAATCAAACATCAACTAACACCTTAATTCATTTTTCTATGAAACAGATCATGGTTATGGGCATCGCAGCCGCAGCACTGCTGACTGCTTCCTGCTCCAACGACGAGACTGTCGAGATGCCCAAGGGCAACGCAATCTCATTTGACAACGTGTTTGTCAACAACTCCACACGTGCAACCGACCTGACAGCAGCCAACCTCCAGGACTTCAAGGTATGGGGCTTCATCAACAACCCCACAGGTACACTCTTCGACGGCGAGCGTGTGTACAACAATGCCGGCGCATGGACATACGACAACCTCCAGTACTGGGTAGCCGGCAACACATACTACTTCACTTCAATCGCCCCGGCAACTGACGCACACTGGACATTCACCCCGACAACAGACGGTGCAGTCCCCTCACAGGAGATGCACGGTGCCGGCACAATCACATTCGACAACGAGGCTGCTAACGGCGAGCAGGATCTCCTCTACGCCTGGAACCCGAAAATCGTATGCGACAACCCTGCCGCTATGGCAAAAGTCGGACTCACATTCCAGCATCTCCTTTCACGTGTGAAATTCACATTCAAGAACGGCCTGAAGAACAACAACGCCAAGCTTGTTGTCAAGGATGTTGTCATCACAGACGCTCACTCTAAGGGCAAAATCGACATGATGGCTGAGAATCCTGCATGGAATGACTTGGCTGGTGAGACTTCGTTCCGCCTCGGCTTCGACAACCACGCCGGCCAGATTGCAATCAACAACAGCGCATCAACAGGCACGAAATACCTCATCCCGACTGATGCAGATCACCCCCACCAGTGGCACGTCGATTTCACAATCGAGGTATACTTCGGTGATGTTTCAGCCGGAGAATACCACCACACAGAAGTTCTTATTCAGCCGTTTGAAATGGAAATGGGCAAGAGCTACAACATCGTTGCCGAACTCAACGAGAACAACATCAACCCAGGCGACAAGCTCTATCCTATCTTGTTTGATGTCACCGAGGTTGAGAACTGGACAGATTTCACTGACCGCAACCTCTATCAGAACCAGACTCGATAAGACAATGCGGGCAAAACCCGTGACAGAATTGTCATAACAAGAATTCCCAATAGGGTGCAGGGAGCGCGACATCTCCCTGTACCCACCACCAAGAGCCAGCATCTAACTTACTGAACGGCTGGCACTATACTATCAAAACACAACTCTAAATGAACTATAACAAATTCTATATCAATGGATTGTGTGCTGTCGCTATGATTGTCCTCGCATCATGCGCGAGTGACGACATACCCTCTGAAAGCAGCAATGCCTCTGACCGCATCTGCTTCCGGCAGGGAGAAACAACCCACTATGGCGAAACGCGCTCTGACGGGCGGCAGTATGTACTGCGCAGCAGCGAGAGCGCAGACACTCTCTGTATGCGTATGGAGACTGTGGACGGCATCGACACGGGCGGTGCCGCAACACGCGGCTCGCAGGTGACTGACCCGAAAGGATTGGCAGACTTCGACTGCTATGCTTACGTCGATGACGGCGGCACGGAGAAATTCTACATTGACGGCGAAAAATACCGCAACGGCGGCAGCACATATTATTCGGACAACGTATATTTCTGGCCCAACCGTGACTTGGACTTCGACTTCTACGCCGTCGCGCCGGCTGATGCAGAGGGCTTGCGGCAGCCGACTTCTCCCGGCGACAGGACGTTGTCGTATATTGTTCCCGAAAATGTCGCCAACCAGTCAGACCTGATGTTTGCCGCCAACAGTGTCATGCACAAGGCGGACGAGAAACACCCCGCCGTACCGCTGACATTCCGGCACTTGCTCTCTGCCGTCAAAATAAAGACAGGCAAGACCATGCCCGCCGGCACGCTGCAGAGCGTCACTTTTGAGAATGTATACTCCTCTGCCACATACGACATGAAAGGCGGATCTTGGGAGGGTTTCGGCAAGACCGGCACATACACTGTCTCTCCTAACACCGCCGTAACCGGCGAGGAAGGGCAGGAAATACTCGGCGGCGACAACACGCTCCTGATGCTGCCGCAGCAGCTCGGTTCAGCTGGCACGAAATCAGCCGTCAAGATGACCGTAAAGTATTATGACACAGTGCGCAAGCTGACTTATACTCTCTCCGCAGACCTTGGCGGCGAATGGCAGATGGGGCAGACGCACACATACGTTCTCAGCATCACCCCGGAATATGAACTGTATTTTGCCACGCACAACACCCACCATGCAGACGCACACTACAGCATCATCCCCATTTCGGTCACTTCGGGCGGCTTGTACCGCGACGGCGGCTGGACGCTCGAAATAGTGGAAGGTCCGGAGAGCGCGACGCTTAAATACGGCTCGCTGACACCTTACGAAAAATCGGGATACTGGCTCGAGGATGACGACAACTACAAAGAATACTGCAAATCGCAGGGCATTACGGCTGTAAGGTCGCGCAAAGTCACAGGTGTCAATTCGGCAGCTACGGTATACCTGTTTCTCGAGGAAAATGCCACAGACAACGACATCCCCATAACGCTCGAGCTGTACCCGACGAAATATCCCAACGTGGCCTATGCCGAGAAGAAGCACGAGAAATGGTCCATAATCCAGCACCACCCCAACTGGGATGCAAGCGGCATCGGCTGGGAGGACATCGAGGAGGACGTGAACGAAGCGAAGGAGTTCCCCTACGGCTTCCTCTGGGACCGCAAGGTGACATACCGCAGCGCCAGCACCATGGGCGGCATTAAAGCCTGGCTCATCAAGATGCAGCTTGCCCTGTCCGGCAACGACATTCCATTTTTCGGAACACCTATCCAATACCCCCCATTTATCAAAGTTGAATCTGCTCCGAAAGTAGGCAAAAGAGACTATATGCGCGTGACACTCGACTATTCCAAGGCTAACAATGTCACTGGCGCAGGTTCGTTTTCCGACGGCCTTGCCAACACATACGCACTGTATACATTCTCTGGGGGGAACACGCTCAGCACGGAGGAATGGCTGAAAAACGAGGGCTTTGTCATCGAGAGTGAATCCGGCACAAATATTTCCGTTGCTGATTATGCCGCTGGCATCTGTCTGCGAAAGAACAAGTTCCGGATAGTATCCAAATCATACATGGGTGAAACGTCATATACGGTCAAGCAGCTGACTGCCGACGAAATCAACTGGTATCTGCCGGCAACAAGCCAGTTCTCAACTGTCCGCAGCCTGAACTTCGGCGATGGCTGCACTCCAATCGACGGCGACTACTGGACTTCCACCGCGCTGGGGGACAACGTGTCGGCTTACGCATGGAACGGCTCGGCTTACTCCTCGCCGCGAATGACCAGTAGGCGCATACGCGCCGTCCGCCGACGGTGATACAATAATTACAGCCCTCGGCGCGTATAATAAATGTGCCGTAATCCCGAATTGCTGGTCATCAGGATTACGGCACACTCATTTACAGACACATATCTACCGGAAACCGACACATTAATTATGCCGACACCAGTAAGACCCAAAAAAGCTCTCGGGCAGCATTTCCTGACCGACATGAACGTGGCTCACCGCATCGCCGACACCATCTCCGCCGACGCCGTCGGCAGCGAATACGCCCCACTGCCGGTCATCGAGGTGGGTCCCGGGACGGGCGTGCTGACGCAGTTCCTCATACCCGAACATTCGCAGCTCACCGCCATCGAACTCGACGGAGAGAGCGTCGAATACCTCGTACACGCATATCCGCAGCTGCCCGTAGTCGCCGACGACTTCCTCCGCCTCGACTTGTGCAAGATTTACCCCGAGCAGTTTATGGTCATCGGCAACTACCCCTACAATATCTCGTCGCAGATATTCTTCAAGGTGCTCGAACTTCGCGAGCATATCCCAGTCGTAGCCGGCATGCTACAGCGCGAGGTGGCACAGCGCATCTGCGCCGCCCCCGGGTCAAAGGTCTACGGCATACTCTCCGTGCTGCTGCAGGCGTGGTATGACTGCGAATACCTGTTCACCGTTGACGAGAACGTGTTCGCGCCGCCCCCCAAGGTCAAGAGCGGCGTGATACGCCTGACGCGCAACACACGCACAATCCTGGGCTGCGACGAGCGAAAATTCAAGACGGTAGTCAAAACATCGTTCGGCATGCGCCGCAAGACGCTGCGCAACTCCCTTGCCGGCCTCATGTCGCCAGGCAGCACCCTCGGCGGCGACCCCATATTGCAGAAACGCCCCGAGCAGCTCTCCGTGGAGGAGTTCATCGACATCACCAACCGCCTCTGACCTCACACCAGCGAGGCAAGCAGGTGGTCAATGGCGGCATCGCGCCGTGCAGCAGCTCGCTGTGCCGCCTCGGGAAATTCCCCTGCCGCCACCTGCGTCCACAGGTCGGCGGCGAGGTACTCCTCAATCTCCGTGGATACGGCAGCCTCACGGGCGGCATGCTCGCTTTTCAGCGAGACGCGCAGTGCCGAGCCGTCATAGACAGCAGTGTCAGACCACGCCGACAGGCGGTCGGCAAGCCGCACACAGGCATAGCTGATGTGGCGACGCAGCAGCGGCAGACGGCTGGCGGAAACCAGCGGCGGACGCTTCCCCTCGTCGCCCGGACGGCGGGCATAGAAACACTCTGCGGCACTCTCCGCTGCAAGTGCCTCGATAATTCTCTCGTTACTTATTTCAATCATCTCTTTGTGGATTAAATTATTATTACTAAGTTTGCACACTCAAAGGAAATACAAATACCCAAACACCATGAAACACATACTCCTGTGGGCTGCCGTCTGCGCATCGCTGTCAGCTTCCGCAACCCACTACACCGCAACAGATGTTGCTTCAACAGGTGACGACAAGGTGGTCGTACCTGACTCTACCGGTTTCAAATTCAAGGACATCAAAGTCGTCCGCACAGGCGCGGTTCGCGACCAGAACAAGTCCGGCACATGCTGGTGCTTCTGCACCACAACGTTCCTCGAGGACGAAATCATGCGCAAGGGCGGCCCGGAGCTCGACCTGAGCGAAATGTTCACCGTCCGCCACTGCTACCATGACAAGGCCCTGAAATACATCTCAATGGACGGCAAGGTCAACTTCGCACAAGGCGGAGGCGCGGCAGACGTGATGTATTCGCTGCGCAACTACGGCATCGTGCCTGAAAGCGTATACTCCGGCCTCAACTACGGCGAGGAGAAGCATAACCACTACGAGCTGGAGGATGTGCTCAAATCATACCTCGGCGCAGTGCTGCGCAACGGCAACAAGAAGCTTTCCACCGCATGGGTGAACGGCTTCGACGCTATCCTCGACGCTTACTTCGGCAAGCTGCCCGAGCAGTTCACCGTTGACGGCAAGACATACACCCCGCAGTCATACGCCAAGGCTCTCGGCCTGAACGCCGACGACTACATCAGCATCACAAGCTACACCCACCACCCCTTCTACTCCTCATTCCCCCTCGAGGTGGCTGACAACTGGCTCTGGGCGCCGTCTACAAATGTCCCAATGGAGGAGATGCAGGCTATCGTTGACAACGCCATCAACAACGGATACACCGTAGTATGGGCAGCCGACGTGAGTGAGGGCGGATTCAAGTGGCGTCAGGGTTATGCGCTGATGCCCGAGAAGAAGACCGGCTCCGACCTCGAAGGCTCCGAGCTCGCCCGCTGGGTGCAGCTCTCCGACAAGGACCGCGAGAACGCGACCTTCGACATCAAAGGCCCCGTCAAGGAAATCACCGTGACACAGGAGATGCGCCAGCAGATGTTTGAGAACAAGGAGACCACCGACGACCACGGCATGGTAATCGTAGGCATCGCCGAGGACCAGGAGGGCAACCGTTACTACAAGGTCAAGAACTCTTGGGACACCAACCAGCTCTACGGCGGCTACTTCTATGTGTCAATGCCCTATTTCCTCGCAAAGACACTCAACATACTCGTCAACAAGGAGGCTGTGCCCAAGGACATAGCCCACAAGTTCAAATAAACCGGCTTCTGAACGGTCAACACCCTGAGGGGCGGCTGTCATCTCCGATGAAGAGAGGCAGCTGCCCCTCTTCCGGCATCATGCGCGGCGCGACTTTGCGCAGCTGCTCGCCGAGGCGGCGCACACGCTCCTCCAATGCCTGCTTCTCGCGGCGCAATGCCGCTATCTCGCCGCGAAGCTCCTTCACCTCCTCGCGGTGCAGCGCATTTTGACGTTCCTGGTTGGCATACAGCACGGTGATAGTCTTTTCCAATGCCTCCACTTCCGTGCCGAGGGCGGCGGCGTTGATCTGGCGGCGGTTCTGACGCAGCGTCGCCAACGTGTTCAGCAGCTGCGTCACTGCTCCTCCGCCGAGCAGTCCAAGTATAAGTTCTTTCATAAGTAATAGTGATTTTGCGGGCAGACCACGGAACGGTTTGCCCAAATTTGCAATATTTCTGACAGGGCGCGAAAAAAATTATCTACACCCAATTTCCAGCCGAAACGGCGGCAACCCTCGTGCCACAACTTCTACGTGCCAACAGGTGCAAAATATCATGTCAGACGATAAAACGCCGCCAAACAGCGTATAGCCGCAACGGAAACAGCCGCCATGCCTGTCAATATGAAAACATCGCAAATCGCACATCAAACATAAAAATGGGGTTGAAACGGCGCATTTGTCGCGCTGAATATATGATAAGAACCGCATATTGTCGAATTTTTCGCCCAAAAAATTTCGTTGTTCAAAAAATTCTGTGTACCTTTGCAGCAGACAAAGAAATAAAACCCAAGGTTATTATTTTTAGCATGGATACAATTGGGTTCTGTCAGGCCGGGAGGCCGCAGCCGAATCTGTTCATTTAGCAAGAATAAGAGTTAAAGACTGGATGCAGCCGATGCGAACCGCCTGTCATTCAAAAGCCTGACATCCCCGGGTGTCAGGCTAAGCGGAAAGTCAGGGATGTCATGATATGGCATCCCACCTTTTTCATGCGGCGATTGTCACGCAAAATAGGCGAAAAACGCGATTGTGGCGCGGTGTTGGCAATATTTAACGCAAATATCACGCCTTGCCGTTGCACAGACGCAATATATGCGCTAATTTTGCATGTTCATTATTCAATAGAATCTGATTTGGATAATATGCTGTTTTACGAATAAGCAAGAAAAGCAGAAAACAAAGATAATTCTTTTTCATTTGAATTGCGACAGAAAAGGTAGCACGCGATGTGAATCGGGTGCTATTTTTGTCCCGCTGCCCGCGTGGCGATGGGGTCGCTATTGCGCAGCCAAAGCATGGACGCGGCGTGCCGGTCACGTACCCGAAGGTTGACGAGTGAGTATATTGCTGAACTGCAATGATATCCTGGCAGACACCGCACGCCGTGTCCATACCCAGTCGAGGTAAAACGCGGACAATTACGACCGCTGCTGTTTATTCAGGTGGCAGCAAAACAACACAGCTCAAAACCATTCATGCGCGTTTGGTGTTGCAGCATCCGCGAAAAAGACGTATATTTGCAACCCGAAACTGCACAGCCTCGTAGTTCAACGGATAGAACAAGGGTTTCCTAAACCTTAGATCGGGGTTCGATTCCCCGCGGGGCTACTATCCACACGCGCAGACGGTCAACCGCCAGGCACGCGCAGAACACTGCGGCGGCAAACAACAGTATAGCCACCATGCCCGCGCCCGCCGGCAGATGACGGTACAAGCTGCGGCTCGCGGCCAGGTAATGCGTAAACAGCAACGGATTGAAATGTATCAGATAGACCGCCAGCGATGAGGCGGCTGCGGCGTTGACCATGCGCGACGTCCACGGCTTCATGCCCGCGAATGTCAGCACAAGCCCCAACGCGCCGCCTATAACGAGCGGAGAATTGTATGAATTGACCCATGCCGGCACACTGCCGTGACAAGCCAGCACCAGAAACGTGACTGCGGTATTGGCAACCGCGCAGCCGGGGTATATCCACACCGTGGCACGCCGACACCGTGTATGCCACTGCAAGCGGTGCGCCAAGTGACCCAGCAGGTACAGCCCGATGAACGACAGCAGCGAATAGCCGTTCAGGAAACCGTCTGCGCCGCATATCCACCCGTAGACTGTCTGGAAGGCGAAAAACGAGCCAGTGACGGCGGCAAGACGGCGCACCGTGCAGCTTGCGGTAAACGCATTCAGCACCGGCGACAGCAGCATCAGCCCGATATACGACCTTATGAACCAATGGTGATACCCCGGGAGAAGCGTCAGCCACGCCGTGGGGCGTTGCACCGCCGGTATGCCAAGCGCGACCGCGACTACAGCCGCAATAACCACAGCATAAAACAGCACCTGAAACAGCAGCGACCCGAGGGAGCGTACGGTCAGCCGCACGCCAAACCACCCGGAGATGAGGACAAACACGTTGACTGCCACCAGCGACAGCTGTTCGAGCAGCACCCTTGCAGCCGTGTCTGCCGGCGACACGGACAGGTCTGCCGCCGCCGGTACGCCCAACGCGGCATAGTCAGCGTGCAACACCAGCACCATGAACATGGAGAGGAGGCGCAGCAGCTCGATGTTGGAAAGCCTCGGCTTGCGCGTGACAGCCCCGCCCGCCGGAGAGCCTGTCGGTGCCGTCACTTGCCGTTCTTCTCTTTCAGCAGGTCGCGTATCTCGGTGAGCAGCGCTTCCTCGTTGGACGGCCCGGCCGGTTCCGCCGGCTTCTCCTCCTTCTTCCTTTTCAGCTTAATCATCAGCTTGAGAAACACGAATATGCTGAACGCTATGATGAGGAAATCCACGATGTTCTGTATGAACAGGCCGTAGTTTATCGCCACCTCCTGCACAGCCGCCGCGCCGTCCGAAGCCGGCTGGGCCTCGGTGACCACATACTTGAGGTTCTTGTAGCCGTCACCGCCGGTTATGACGGAAAACAGGGGCATGATGATGTCATCGACGAGCGAGGAGACAATCTTGCCGAATGCGCCGCCTATGATCACACCGACCGCCATGTCGAGGACATTCCCCTTCATGGCGAAGTCCTTAAAGTCTGCTAAAAATTTCTTCATGCGTTATGTCTATTGGTAGTTGAAACGTTTTCACTGTACGAGGGCAAAGCCCCCGAGGCATACCGCGAGACACCAGCGGCGCAACGGCGTTGCAAGACAACATGTTGCAGACGCCGTAAGCAGCACAGGGAATTTATTCGATGCAAAAGTAGCGCAAGATGAAAATTAATTGTTACTTTTGCACTCGGATACTCCCGACTCACGGTATTCGGGAGTACAAAATTAGAAAAAATATTATCAACCAAAAAATAGAATAGCAATGACAAAAGTTGGTATTAATGGATTTGGCCGCATTGGGCGGTTCGTATTCCGCGCCTCTACCAAAAGAGACGACATCGAGGTGGTAGCAATCAACGACTTGCTGCCCGTTGACTACATGGCATACATGCTGAAGTACGACACGATGCACGGCCAGTTCGAGGGCACTGTGGACTACAACCTCGAGAAGAGCCTGCTCATCGTCAACGGCAAGGAAATCCGCGTGACCGCCTGCCGCGATCCGAAAGAAATCAACTGGGCTGCTGCTGGCGCAGAGTATGTAGTTGAATCTACCGGTCTGTTCCTGACAAAAGAAAAATCACAGGCTCACCTCGAGGCCGGCGCCAAGTATGTGGTGATGTCTGCCCCCTCCAAGGACGACACCCCCATGTTCGTATGCGGCGTGAACAACAACGAGTACGTCAAGGGCACAAAGATCGTCAGCAACGCTTCTTGCACCACCAACTGCCTTGCTCCTATAGCAAAGGTGCTCAATGAGAAGTTCGGCATCATCAACGGCCTCATGACCACCGTTCACTCCTCAACAGCTACACAGAAAACCGTTGACGGCCCCTCGATGAAGGACTGGCGCGGCGGACGTGCTGCCGCCGGCAACATCATCCCCTCAACCACCGGCGCTGCCAAGGCTGTGGGAAAAGTGATCCCCGACCTCAACGGCAAGCTGACAGGCATCTCAATGCGCGTGCCGACTCTCGACGTTTCCGTTGTTGACCTGACAGTCAACCTCGCCAAGCCCGCAACCAAGGAGGCTATCTGCGCTGCAATGAAAGAGGCTTCTGAGGGCGAGCTGAAAGGCATCCTCGGCTACACCGAAGACGCTGTGGTAAGCTCAGACTTCCTCGGCGACACCCGCACGTCAATCTTCGACGCAAACGCCGGCGTATACCTGACAGACACATTTGTCAAGGTCGTTTCATGGTATGACAACGAGATCGGCTACTCCAACAAGGTGCTCGACCTCATCGCCCACATGAAGAAAGTCAACGGCTAACAAGCCGCAACAGTCCCCACGCCAGGGACACCGACTCCATACCGGGGGTGCGCTTCACAGCGCATCCCCGCTTGTTTTTTCGGCAGGTCAGAGATGCTGCAGCGAGCGATTTTTCGGGGGAGGGGCGCGTTTTTTCGCGCAGTTGGATTAACTTTGCAACATGATTATCGAGCGGCCGACGGCACTCGGCGAGACAGCACCCTTCTATGTGGCTACACTCTCCAAGATGTTCGAGTCATACTACCAGAAATGGATACCCTCATTCAACATCACCTCTTACGGCCAGCTTGGCGAACAACGCCAGGCAGACCTGAAAGCACAGACATTCTCGCTCAAGATGAACGGCGAGGAAGTGCTCAACGATTATGGCAACTTCTGGTCATGGGTATACTCGCTGCCTGAAACGGAGGGCTACCAGCCCGGCTCATACGAGCTGAAGATGGAGAACCCGAACTATACGCTCGACGGCGTGGCTGGCAAGGTGATATACGAGGCCAAGTTTGACCAAAGCAAGGAAGACGGCGTGCCGCCGGCAATACAGATGCTTCAGCTCCGCACCACTGACGACAAGGTGGGCTATGAGTTCAACGTACCCGGCGACGGCAAGCTATACTTATGCGGCAGCGACCTGGTCTACAACTCCGGACAGCTCCCCGACGGACGCACACAGACATGGTTCGATTTCGGCACTACCGATACCCGTGTGGAATACGCCCCCAACGGCACCGGACGCTTCTACCCCCTCGAAATTACAGCACGCCCCGACCTGACATACTGGGGATTTGCGGAGATGAGCGAGGTGTCATTTGCCGGCGTTACCAACGGCAGCGCAAACAACCTGTACGACCTGCGCATCACCATGACCGACCCGAGCGGCAACTCAATGGTGCAGACCATCGCCCCTGCATTCAAAATTAAGAGCGGCGTAGGCGTTGACGACATGGCTGCCGACGTGGACGGCACGGTTGACGTATACTCAATCGACGGCACGCTGATGATGCGCGGCGCAGACGCATCTGCCCTCACTGGCCTGAACAAGGGGATATACATCCTCCGCTCCGGCAACAAAGCCGTAAAGCGCGTAATACGCAGACATAAACTATAGATACGGACAAAGCAGCCCCGGGCATGCCTTTCATGGCACGCCCGGGCTTTTGTTTTTCCCTCACGCATGGACCGCATGTGTCAAAGATCTCCGAGTACTCTGATTACTTTGATTGCGCCAGGGGATTTGGCGGAATAAGACCCCTATATTCCGCCAAATGTAGGCCAAAAACCATAGATTTGGCGGAATATAACTTGCGCGACACGATTTTTCCGATTATCTTTGCAGTCATAATAAACATCCAAGCCTATGATTATCGGGAGAATACACGAGCAACAGGAACTGCGTGACGCTGCCAATGACGAATATTCCCGCTTTGTGGCGGTATATGGACGGCGGCGTGTCGGCAAGACGTTCCTGATCCGCGAAACATTCAACTACCAGTTCACATTCCAGCACACAGGATTTGCGCAGGGCAAGACGAAAGACCAGCTCATCGGCTTCAAGGCCTCGCTGCAAAACGCATCCGGCAAGACGTTCCCGCAGTTCGCCAACTGGTATGAGGCATTCTTCGCCCTTGAGGATTGGCTGGCATCGCTGCCCGAAGGCAAGAAAATCGTATTTCTCGACGAGCTGCCGTGGATGGACACCCCGCGCTCCAACTTCATCTCCGGGCTGGAGCATTTTTGGAACAGCTGGGCTTCGGCACGCAAGGACATACTGCTGATAGTGTGCGGCTCTGCTACGTCTTGGATAGTGAACAACATCATTAACAACCACGGCGGACTGCACAACCGCCTCACAAACAAAATTCTGCTCCGGCCGTTCTCGCTCGCGGAATGTGAACAGTATTCAACAGCCAACAATCTGGAAATGAGCCGCTATCAAATGGCAGAAAACTATATGATAATGGGCGGCATACCCTTCTACTGGAGTTTGCTGAAGCGTGGCATGAGCTTGGCGCAGAATGTTGACGCGCTGTTCTTCTCACAGGAGACGGAGGGGCTGACGCACGAATACGAGCAGCTGTACGCATCGCTGTTCTCCAACCCCGCGCCGTACATGAGCGTCGTGACTGCGCTGGCCTCCAAGAACATCGGGTTGACACGCGACGAGATTGTCGCCGCCAGCGGCATCAAGAGCGGCGGAGAGATGACCCGTTACCTCAATGAACTCGAATGGTGCGGGTTTGTGCGCAAGTACAACTGCATCGGCAAACAGTCCAAGGATGCGCTCTACCAGCTCATCGACAACTTCACGCTGTTCTATTTCCGCTACATACGCGGCAACAAGTACAATGACACGCACTTCTGGACCAACAACATAGGCTCGCCGCTGCACCGCGCATGGAGCGGGCTGGCTTTCGAGCGCGTATGCCTGCAGCATATCCCACTAATCAAGAAAGCACTCGGCATAAGCGGCGTGCTGACCAATGCATACAGCTGGCGCACTGAAGCCAATGCGGAAAAGGGGATAGACAAGGCGCAGATAGACCTGCTCATAGACCGCAACGACGGCGTTATAAACCTGTGCGAGATGAAGTTCTCCGAACAGGAATATGTCATGACTCAGGACGAAGAAATGAAACTGCGCCGTCGCCGAAGCAACTTCATAGCGGCAACACGCACCCCGAAAGCCGTCCACATCACCCTCGTCACCCCATACGGACTCAAGCAGAACTCACACTCATCGACAGCGCAGAGCCAGGTGACGCTTGACGACCTGTTCGCCCCCGCGTAAGCACCGCCGCTGTTTTGTTTTCGGAATTTTAATCGTAACTTTGCGTGAAACTTCCGCGACAAAACCAGCCACGCCGTATGAAACCATCGATTTGGCAAAGATACCTCCGAACACCGGCAATGCTCGCATTGGTGGCGTCAGGCTACAGCGTGGTGTATTTCCTGACTTACAACATACTGCACTACGACCGTGTGCTGCCGTTCCCAGAGGAAAACGACAAGAACCTCTCGCTGTTCATCTACAACATCATCCCCATTCTCATACTGACCGCCTTGAACTACGGCATAATATTCGGCATACGCCTTCCCGGCACGCATACGCCGCTGCTGACGGCAAGGCTCAGAAAATGCCGCCTATGCAGCCGCTGCTGAAATAATCCGTCAACACACGCAAATACAAAGAGGGTGAGCATTTCCCGGCTCACCCTCAATCGTTTTACGTCAGTCTGCGTTGTCTGGTCAGTCCTCGATTTCGACGCTGAAGTCTTCGTCGTATGGGTCGTCCTCAATGGGGAGGCCTTCGTCTGCGGGGACTTCATCCTCCACACGCTGGTTGTCCTTGCTGGGCAGGTAGGGGTTGAAGGGTGCGCCCGTTGTGCCGTGCTTTTCGTCGCGCTCTTGCTTTAGCTTGGCGCGTATCTTGTCGGCAAGCTCGTCGGCAAGTTCCGCATTGTCAGCGATGACGCGCTTGACTGCGTCGCGTCCCTGTCCGAGCTTGGCGTTCTCGTATGAGAACCATGCGCCGGACTTCTTGATGATGCCGTGCTCGACAGCCATGTCGAGTATTTCGCCCGACTTGGAGATGCCCTCGCCGAACATGATGTCAAACTCGGCCTTCATAAACGGTGGCGCAACCTTGTTCTTGACCACCTTGACCTTTGCGACACGGCCAATCACGTCCTCACCGTCCTTGATGAGCGATGAGGGGCGTATCTCGATGCGCACCGATGCGTAGAATTTCAGGGCGTTGCCGCCGGTGGTAGTCTCGGGGTTGCCGAACATCACGCCGATTTTCTCGCGCATCTGGTTGATGAATATGCAGCAGGTGCGTGTACGCGAAATCGTGCCGGTGAGCTTGCGCATGGCCTGAGACATGAGGCGGGCGTGCAGTCCGACGTTCTTGTCGCCCATTTCGCCCTCGATTTCCGCCTTGGGGGTCAATGCCGCCACGGAGTCAACTACAAGCACGTCTATCGCGCCGGAGTTGATGAGCTGCTCGGCGATGTCGAGAGCCTGTTCGCCGTTGTCGGGCTGCGCTATCCAGAGGTTGTTTACATCCACGCCCAGCTTCTCGGCATAGAAGCGGTCGAAGGCGTGCTCGGCATCGATGATTGCGCAGATGCCGCCCTGCTTCTGCGCCTCGGCAATCACATGGATAGCGAGCGTAGTCTTGCCCGAAGATTCGGGGCCGTATATCTCGGTGACACGTCCGCGTGGCAGACCGCCCACGCCGAGGGCGTAGTCGAGTCCGATAGAGCCGGTTGATATGACCTCGACATCCTGGACCGAATCGTCGCCGAGGCGCATTATCGAGCCTTTGCCGAAATCCTTTTCCAGATGTGCCATAGCCATGTCGAGAGCTTTCAGCTTCTCGGAAGTGTCGCTTATCCGCGCCGAGGAGGCGGTTCCTGTTTTTTTCTTTGCCATAATATTGTCAGTAGTTTGTTTCGCGTTGATATGTTGTTGTTTTGCATTGCAAACGACCGGTCGTTTGCAATGCAAAGTTAATCACAAATCGGCGACCGACCTAATCCGCCCTACTTAATTATCATTAACAGATTGGTCACCGCCGCCAAAAGTTTGCAGCCGCTGCCGCAGAAAGGCAGCTGACAGTGCAGCAGAAACACGAGTGTCAGCACGGTTGCAGCAGCGATTTATTGTCCTGATAAGCGGGAAAAGCGTTATATTTGCAGAAAAATAGGACACCATGGCAGAAAACCAGACAGTATTGTTCCATTCCACGGTCTTCGGACCGATACACAGCCGCCGCCTCGGCACGTCGCTGGGGATAAACCTCGCCCCGGACGACGGCAAGGTGTGCACATTTGACTGCATCTACTGCGAAGCGGGCTACAACCGGCAGGGAACAGGCACTACAGGCCTCGCCACACGCGAGAAGCTGGAGGACGACCTGCGGCGCAAGCTCGCCGAGATGCACGCCGCCGGCATGAACCTGGACGTGATAACATTCTCCGGCAACGGCGAGCCGACCATCAACCCGGAGTTCCCCGAAATCGTTGACACGGTCATCGCCCTGCGCGACGAGTTCTACCCCGAGGCGAAAGTGTCTGTGCTGACCAACTCGACACGCATCTTCACCCCGGCAGTGGCTGAAGCACTCGACAAGGTGGACAACAACATACTCAAGCTCGACTCGGCCGTTGAGGAGACCATGCGGTTGATAGACTGCCCCACAGAGCGCAGCTTCACAGTCGCCAAGGTGGTCGAGGGGCTGTGCCGGTTTGCCGGTACGGGCATAATACAGACCATGATGCTGCGCGGCAAGCACAACGGCAAGGTCGTAGACAACACCACCGACGCCGAAATCGACGCGCTCATCGAGGCATACCAGCGCATCAAACCGCGCGAGGTGATGCTATACAGCCTCGACCGCTCGACACCTGAGGAGAACCTGGTCAAAGTGGAGCATGACGAGCTGGAAAGGATAGCCGACCGCATGCGCCGCGCCGGCATAACAGTAGCCGTGTCATGATGATACGACCGCGACCGCTGCGAAAGGGCGACACCATTGCCATAATCTCGCCGGCGACCATAGTCCGCGAGGAATACATCGACGGAGCGGCACGGCTGCTCGAAGGGGAGGGCTACCGTGTGCGCGTCATGCCGCACGCCAAAGGACCGGCAGACGGCACATTCGCAGCATCTGCCGCCGACCGCCTCGCCGACTTCACCGAGGCATACCGTGACCCGCAGGTGCGTGCTGTCCTCTGCGCCAGGGGCGGCTACGGGTGCGTCCACCTGATAGACAGCATACCGCCGCAGATGCTCGCCGCTGACCCGAAATGGGTGATCGGCTTCTCCGACGTGAGCGCATTGCACGCCATGATGCTGCACGCCGGGGTCATGTCGCTGCATGCCCCAATGGCAAAGCACCTTACGACACTCGGCGCGGACGATACCTATACACGGGCATTGCTGAACGCGCTCGCCTCAGACACAGACATCACATACACCTGCGCGGCACACCCGCTAAACCGGCAGGGAACTGCCACTGGGCAGCTGCGCGGCGGCAACCTCGCCGTGCTGAACGGACTTGCAGATACGCCGTATGACATACTGCACGTCAGCGAAGACACGCCGACGGTGCTGTTCATTGAGGACATCGCCGAAAAGGTATACGCCGTGGAGCGCATGCTCACACGCCTCGCCCTCTCCGGCTCGCTGCAACGCGCCTCCGGCCTTATAGTGGGCGCGTTCACCGAATACACGCCCGACAAAAACCACAGCAGCATGGAGGTGATGATAGACCGGCTGCTGACACGCCGGGGCATCGGCATACCGGTGTCCTTCGGCTTCCCCGTAGGGCATACCGACATCAACGCCGCACTCGTGGAGGGGGCTCCGTGCCGCCTCAACGTAGGCGACACGGAAGTGAAACTGACCATTTACGCTTGACACGACCATGAAATGTGTATTGCAGCGCGTATCACGCGCCTCCGTCACTATCGACGGCGAGAAAATATCAGAAATCGGGCACGGGCTGCTGATACTTGTGTGCATAGTTGAGGGCGACACCCATGCCGACATCGAGAAAATGGCGGGGAAATGCTCGCGGCTGCGCATATTTGACGACGAGAGCGGCGTGATGAACCGCAGTGTCACCGACGTTGGCGGCGAAGTGCTCGCCGTCAGCCAGTTCACCCTCGCCGCCAACGTGCGCAAAGGCAACCGCCCGTCATACATCGCCGCAGCCGGCCACGACACCGCCATACCCGGCTACGAAGAGTTCTGCCGCCTCATGGAAGAGGCCGTCGGCAAGCCAGTGAAGCGCGGCCGCTTCGGCGCGGACATGCAGGTGGAACTCGTCAACGACGGTCCTGTCACCATAATCATCGACACCAAAGACCTCGCCTGACAGCATGGAGATACGGGAAGCGCAGCAAAATCCGAAAGGATTTACGCGCAATTGCTTCGCCACATGAAATCAATTGACTATATTTGCAGCGATTTTTAATTTCAAGCAATAGCAACATCACAGTCTCAACAAGAAAACCAACATGAACATTAAACACATCATCATTCTCATTTTATCTATAACCTCCCTAAGCATTAATGCTCAAATCAAGGCATCCAAAATTGAACGCCAACCAAAAACAGAGCCTATAATCCAGCCCTATGACAGCCTTACGAATATAACACGAAACAATCTTCGATCGCTTGTTGGTCAAAAAGTTCAAGTACTTCCACAAATACAAATTTCAGACTACCCCACAGGACCGACACTATACTCTAGCATTCCTGACCCAGACAGAAATTCAAATCACCTTGTTATCAACCCCGATACTCGCTACTCCGTTTACAAATCTCAAACCGGAGCTTTTGACAATGAGATTTTCAATATTGTCGGAGTTGACTCGATAAGCAGTGATTACCGAAAATATTTCTACCTCATTGTTTCAAATATAAATTATCCATCTCGTAATTTTATCGAAGTCGGATCTGTTTTCGAATCTTCGGTGTCCAACCACCGAGAAGAAATCCACCCAAATGGACTCATAGTTATTGGATACTTTGACAAACTTCGCTCTATGGTAATAGGAAAAAAGTTCATAAACAAATATCCCGACAATAAATCATGGCATCTTTCAGATTACATTATTTACAATCTCTCAGATGGATCTCCATTAACATCAATACCAAAGGATAACTTATGGGAAGTTGTAGACTTAAACTTCATTGAAACAGAAAATTACGCCAAATTAAGCTACATTCTTTCTTCAGATTCAATTCAAAATGTATTTTGCAGTGCAGATGAAAAAGACAACTGCCTCATTCCATATG
>URTA01000049.1 GCA_900550645.1 uncultured Porphyromonadaceae bacterium | reverse complement strand
TTCTGCTCTTCAAGAAGTTGGGTGTGCCTCTCTGCGGTTTAGCGGACAGTAATAAAAAACAAAGGACAAGAGAGACGTGAACTCTTGTCCTTGATATGGGTGGAATAATATGTTTGTCGGGTTAATCTTCGGGGAGGGACATCTCGCCGCGCAGCGACATCTCGAGGTAGCGGCGCACCTCGTCGTTGGAGAAGCCTTTGCCAAAGAGGTACATCAGCTTGGTAATGGCAGCCTCGGTGGTCATGTCATGCCCGCATACCACGCCGGCACGCGACAGTTCCCAGCCTGTCAGGTAGCGCATGGGGTGCACGCACCCGTTAGAGCATTGCGTGATGTTGACGATGACGATGCCGCTGTTGACCGCATCGCGTATAGCGTCTGTGAACCATTTGTCAGTAGGGCCGTTGCCCGCGCCGAAAGATTTCATCACTATGCCTTTGACATGGGGAGTGGCGAGCAGATGCCGCACCGTAGTCTCGGTGATGCCTGGGAACAGGTCGAGTATGAACACGTTGGTGTCCATCTTATAGTGAACTTTCAGAGGGCCGCACACTTCCTTGCGCCACAGAGCCTCCTTGTTGTATTGTATGCCGAGGCCGATTTTGGCGAGCTGCGGATAGTTGTTTGACTTGAAGGCGTTGAAGTTGTCCGCACTGTATTTAGTGCTGCGGTTTCCGCGCCACAGGTAGTTCTCGAACAGGATTGCGACCTCGCGAACGACATGGTTTCCCTTGCAGTCCTTGGCGGCAGCCACCTGGAGGGCGGTGATGAGGTTTTCCTCGCCGTCGGTGCGCACTTCGCCTATGGGCAGCTGCGAGCCGGTGATGATGACCGGTTTGTCAAGGTTCTCGAGCATGAACGAAAGAGCAGAGGCGGTGTAAGCCATAGTGTCAGTGCCGTGAAGTATGACGAATCCGTCATACTCGTCATAATTATGCTCGATGTGCCGCGCTATCTTGCACCAGTGTGAGGGGTTCATTGCCGATGAATCGAGCGGGTACTCAAACTGGATATTGTCGATTTCAAAGTCCAGCATCTTGATTTTGGGTACGTTGTCGATGAGGTGGTTGAAGTCAAACGGCTGCAAAGCGCGTGTGTCCGGATTTTCTATCATTCCGATAGTACCCCCGGTGTAAATTATGAGGATTCTTGTGTTCACGTCTACTGGGTTAGGCATGGCTATAATCTGTTCACGGCGCAAAGGTAACATATTGCAAGCACACTTGCAAATTAATCCCCGAAAAATTGCACTTGCAGTGGCAAAATTTCGGGGATAAGCGTTTTTGTCAACGGATTTAGGGTGTGTTATCAATTACCCTGATACCATTTCAGGAGCATCGGAATGCCTTCTTCGAGCTCTACGGTGTGCCTCCACCCGAGGCTGTGCACCTTGCTCACGTCACAGAGCTTGCGCGGTGTCCCATCTGGTTTTGTAGAGTCCCAAAGTATCTCGCCGGTATATCCCACCGTCTCACGAACCATGTCAGCGACCTGGGCTATAGAGTACTCGCGTCCTGAGCCGATGTTGATGTGGCAGTTGCGTACCTCACTGCCAAAGCCGCGCACATCCTTGAAGTCAACGTTTTCGAGCATGTACACGCAAGCATTTGCCATATCCAGGCTCCAGAGGAACTCGCGAAGAGGCGTGCCAGTACCCCAAAGCGTGAGTGAATTGATGCCGATGCCGTACTCCTCAAACCTGCTGACGATATACTTCATGTCAGACCGGCTTGTCAACCCGTCTATTGGGTGGTGAGCCAGGTCACGGCGAATGCCTTTGATGTCACCCTCGTGAAGCATCTTGGCGAGCAGCATCTTGCGAATCATCGCCGGCAGCACATGGGCTGTCTCGGGGTTGAAGTTGTCGCCCGGGCCATAGAGGTTTGTCGGCATGACGGCTATGTAGTTTGTGCCGTACTGCAGGTTGTAGCTCTCGCACATTTTCAGCCCGGCAATCTTGGCTATGGCATACGGCTCGTTGGTATACTCGAGAGGCGATGTGAGCAGAGCGTCCTCGGGGATCGGCTGCGGCGCATTGCGCGGGTATATGCAGGTGCTTCCGAGGAAGAGAAGCTTCTTGGCGCGGTGCATGAAGCTGGCGCGTATGACGTTCTGCTGTATCTGCAGGTTCTGCCAAATGAAGTCGGCACGGTACTTAGAGTTGGCCATTATGCCGCCTACGTGAGCCGCTGCCAGGACAACATACTCGGGCTGCTCGCGAAGGAAGAAACGGTGCACTGCGCGAGCGTCAAGCAGGTCAAGCTCGTTGTGTGTACGGCCAAAAACATTTGTATATCCCTTTTCTTTCAGGGCACAGGTTATGGCAGAGCCTACGAGGCCGCGATGTCCTGCCACATATATTCTGGAGTCTTTTTCCATATTGCAAATTATTTTTCTGCCACCAGGCGTGTATCAGATTTTACCATTATGCGCACCAGCTCTTCAAATGAAGTGGAGCGTGGATTCCAGCCCAGCTGCGTGCGCGCTTTCTCGGGATTGCCGAGCAGCTCGTCCACTTCTGCGGGGCGGAAGAATTTCGGGTCAACCTCCACCAGTGTCTTGCTGGTTGCAGTGTCGATGCCCTTCTCGCCAACGCCCTCTCCCTCCCAGCGCAGGTCTATGCCGGCATACTTGAAGGCAAGCGTGGTGAACTCGCGCACGGAATGGTATTCACCGGTGGCGATGACATAGTCGTCGGGCTTGGGCTGCTGCAGTATTAGCCACATACACTCCACATAATCGCGGGCATATCCCCAGTCGCGCTTGGCGTTGAGGTTGCCGAGATACAGCTTGTCCTGCAGGCCGGCCTTGATGCGAGCCGCAGCGAGGGTAATCTTGCGCGTCACGAATGTCTCGCCGCGCCGCTCGCTTTCGTGGTTGAACAGTATGCCGTTGGCTGTGAACATTCCATAGCTCTCGCGGTAGTTCTTGGTAATCCAGTAGGCATACAGCTTGGCGCATCCGTATGGGCTGCGGGGATAGAAGGGTGTAGTCTCGCTCTGCGGCACCTCGACTACCTTGCCGAACAGCTCGCTCGTGCTGGCCTGGTATATGCGCGTGACCTTCTCGCGGCCGAGTATGCGCACCGCCTCGAGGAGGCGCAGCGTGCCGACGGCATCGGCATCGGCAGTGTATTCCGGCACGTCAAACGAGACCTTGACATGGCTCTGCGCGGCGAGGTTGTATATCTCATCAGGCTTGGTCTCTGCTATGATGCGTATGAGCGAGGCAGAGTCGGTCATGTCGCCGTAGTGGAGGTTGACGAGGCGTTTGCGGTGCATGTCGCGCACCCACTCGTCGAGGTACAGGTGTTCGATGCGAGCGGTGTTGAACGAGGAGCTGCGGCGTATTATGCCGTGCACCTCATACCCCTTGTCGAGGAGCAGTTCCGCAAGGAAAGAACCGTCCTGTCCCGTAATGCCTGTGATGAGAGCTGTTTTCATTGTGTGTGTATCTTGAGGTGTGTTTGTTCAGATGTTATCGAGAATGCCGGTGAGGCTGTCTACCATTACGGCATCGGGACATTCCTGCTGCGGGTGGATGTTGCCTGGACGGCTGCGCAGACAGTACGTGTCCCAGCCTAGCATTGCAGGCACTACGAAATCCTTGGCGGGGTTGTCACCTACATATATAAAGCGCGATGCCTCGGGGTAATGGTGAACCAATGCGGCGAAATTGTCCGGCTCGGTCTTGTCATGCCCCGTCTCGCCCGAAATCAATATGTCCTGCGGGTGGAAACGGTCTTCTATGCCGAGGGCGCATATCTTGCCGCGCTGTGTCGCGCTCCTGCCGTCGGTCACCAGTGCGCAACGCACACCCCTGTCCCGCAATGCGTCAAGCAGTTTTCGTGCGTCGGGATACAGGGAGAGACAGCGCGGGCGGCAATTGCGGTATACCTGCACACGCTGCGGCGTGTCGGCAAGCGTTGCAATGCAGTCACGCTCGAGCAGCTGCTCTAGAGCGTCAAACGGATTTTCGCGCCGGTCGAGCGCATCGGTCATCACTTGAATGACTCTGGGAGAAAGTGCTGGCGAAGCGATGTCGGGCATAGCTGCCACAGCGCGGTATGCACACACGGCGTGTTCACGCTCACTGTAAAGCGTGTCGTCGAGGTCGAGAGCCACCACAGGGCCGTGGTAGTGTATGTCGCTGACCAAGTTTCCCATTACAGTCACAAAATTAGCGATAATTCCGCAAACAGGCAAATCAAATAGAGGCATATTTACGCAGCGAGCATTTTGCAAGCAAAGCCTGCCGCAACAAGCAATGCATCCACAGCCCTGCTTGCACAATGCTCTGCTTTGTCATTTTTAACACAATCAGCAGCACCGATTTTTCTGTACTCCGATATTTATTCGTAAATTGCGCTGTTTTTCAAAAGCACACTCTGACCCGCCGCATCCCCGGTGCTTTTTCCAGACTCTTTTCTGCCGGGGACACGGGCGGCTATACTAAAGGAACAAAATAACCTATATACTCGAATCAAGATGAACAAAACGAAAACAACTCGTCAGTATTCCATGCTGAAAGGATTTGGTATGGCAGTATTGTTCGGAGCAGCCGTGTTGGCCACACTCCCTGCAAACGCCAAACCCGCGAAACACGGCATCGTCATGCAGGAACAGCCGGACGGCACCGTGCTCCCCGTACGCCTGATGGGCGACGAACACGCCCACCGCACATTCTCCGAGGACGGCTATCTGCTCATGGAGGATGCTTCAGGCTTCATGACCTACGCGACTGTTGACGCCAACGGCGAAATCGTCGCTTCTTCACGCCGCGCCGTAGCTGCCGACAAGCGCACAGACGCAGACAAGTCTTTCCTCCGCAACCTCGACAAGGAGGCCATGACGGCACAGGTTGAGGCTATCGACGTTGACCGCCGCGAGCAGCGCAACGCGACAATGAACGCCCGCCGCGCCAAGGCAAACCGTCAGGGCAAGATAAACTCGCAGGGCATCAACCTGCTCTTCAGCGACTTCCCCTCGGAAGGCGTGCAGAAAGCACTCGTCATCCTGGTGGAATACCAGGACGTGTCATTCTCAATGAGCGACCCGCAGGACTATTTCTACCGCATGCTCAACGAGAACGGATTCAGCCAGAACGGCAACAACGCCAGCGCACGTGACTATTTCTGCCAGAACTCAAACAACAAGTTCCAGCCGGACTTTGACGTGTACGGTCCTGTGAAGCTGAAGAACAACCGCTCATACTACGGCGGCAACGACTACTACGGCAACGACAACCACCCCGAGGAGATGGTCATCGAGGCATGCCAGCAGCTCGACGCTACTGTAGACTTCTCACAGTATGATGACGACGGCGACGGCTACATTGACAACGTGTACGTATTCTATGCCGGCAAGGGCGAGGCTGACGGTGGTGGCAACAGCACCGTGTGGCCACACTCATGGAACGTGACCAACACTGGCGCAAAGTACTATTTCGACAACGTGCTGCTGGACCGTTACGCTTGCTCCAACGAGATTGACAACACAACCCAGAAACCTGACGGCATCGGCACATTCGTGCATGAGTTCAGCCACGTCATGGGTCTGCCTGACCTCTACTCGACTGTATACAACAACGCATTCACTCCGGGTGCATGGTCAGTGCTCGACTACGGCCCCTACAACAACAACGGCTGCACACCGCCCAACTACTCAATATTCGAGCGTTATGCACTCGGCTGGATGGAACCGGCCAAGTTCGAGGGTACAGGTACATTCCCCAAGACCCTTGAGCCGATAACCAGCAACAACGGTTACCTCGTGAAGACTACTAACAACAAGGAGTTCATCCTCATCGAGGTACGCAATCAGGAAGGCTTCGACACATACCTGCCGAACTCTGGCATGCTGGTATGGCGCATCGACTACGACCAGACTGCATGGAAGAACAACACAGTAAACAACACAGCAGCCCGCCAGCGTGTTGACCTCATCGAGGCAGACAACATCAAGAGCGACTACTCAGTAGCGGGCGACTGCTTCCCCGGCACAGCCAACGTGACCGCATTCACACGCAGCACTACTCCGGCGTTCACCACACGTCTGGGCCGCAGCATGAACGTCGAGCTCGACAACATCTCACTCAACAACGACGGCACTGTCAGCTTTGACGCAATCTGCGAACTGGAAAGCGGTGTTGATGAAATCACCGGCAACAATGGCATGAACATCGCTATCGACGGCCGCACACTCAGCGTTGAGGCTGATGCTCCTGTCCGCATCATCACTCCCGCCGGTGTCACTGTAGCCAACATGAGCAACGGCAACATCGAGCTGCCCGCAGCCGGCATCTACATCGTTACCGACGGCAACAGCACTCGCAAGGTCATCGTGAAGTAATCACAAGCCAACATACATACTCACAAAACACGAGAGGGTGTGCCTGTCACCGGGCACGCCCTCGCTTTTGTGTGTGCTAATCTCCGAGAACTCGGAGTTCTCGGAGTACTCTGAAGTCTCCGAAATAGAATGAAAAAAACAAAGGTGCAGCTGATTTCACAACCTGCCACACCGCAATACATAATACTGTTTCGAACTAATCTAACATCATGAAACGATTTGTTTATTGCATAACACCACGGCTGCGGCTTTTGTTTTCGACCACGGCATAAAAAATCACACGACCTTCACATGACTGCCTGGCGGACTACGCAGATGCTGCAAAAATATTCCTGCGGCACTTAAACCAACAGGCGGCTCATTGGTCACAAGAGTAGAATTATTGACACAAAAGTCGGATTTTCGCGACTGCCGCCGTCATCAAAACTTTCACAGACTGGCGCAACAAACGCTGTACAATCTTGACTTACAACCCTATAGATGAAATGACACCAGAAGAACATATCGACAAAATCACAGGAGGCCGCAAGACGGGCTTCAAAGTGCCAGAAGGTTACTTTGAGGAGTTTTATGCGTCGATGCCGACCAAGCTGCCGCCGAGGCAAGAGCCGCCTAAGGTTGAGATGACCACATGGCAGCGCATAAAGCCATACGTATACCTCGCGGCGATGTTTGCCGGCATCTGGTGCATGATGAAGATGTTCCACCTGATGTCACACAACGACATATCGCTCGACAATCCCCCCACAGAAGTAGTTGCAGCCCTCAACGAGTCGCCGGAAAGCTTCGAGGAGATAGTTCCTGAATATGCCATGAGCGATTTCGAGCTGGAAGACTCCGTATCGCAGCAGTACGAATCGTTTGACGAGCTGAGCGAAGACCTTGGGCTGGAACTCGAGCCAGAATACGCCTCGATAGACGTGACCAACACATCCAAGGAGAAACCGCACCACCACGAAGTGGCACAGACCGTACACAAGAAATAACCGACGGGGCTACCAAGACCCTGGCAAAACAATACAACGCAACCATGAAACATATATATGTCATCCTCCTGCTGATGCTCCTGCCGCTGACGGCATCGGCACAGCGCAACGGCAACCGCGAAAACGTGGAGAAGGAATTGCACGAGTACAAGCTCAAGTATCTCGCACAGGAAATGGAGCTGAAAGCCGACCAGCAGTCGCGCTTCTTTGAAGTGTACAACCGCATGACCAACGAGAAGCGGAAAGTATTCCAGACTGCGGTAGACATGGAACGCAAGGTCAAAAACGACAAGAACGCTTCTGCCGCTGACTACCAACGTGCCACCGACGCCATGTCGGAAGCCAAAATAAAGGAGGGGCAAATAGACCGCCGCTACGAGGACGAGTTTGAGAAATTCCTCACTCCCAAACAGATATACCAGATGAAGGAGGCGGAGAAAAAGTTCCGCCAGAAGATGAGCCAGCTGCGAGGCAAGAAAAGACGCTGACACAGTTCAGAGTCGCTCTCCTGTCTCTGCAAGCAACAGACATTCAAGGGGAATGCCGCATCCTTACGGCACAACGCACTTCCTGATTGACAATCATCAGTTTACCTCTAAAAGCAGACACCGATGAAACGAACACCAACACATATTCTTAACCTGTCAACAGCAATGCTTTTGTTGTTGACATTAATTTTCCCTACAATGACAATGGACGGAAAGCGACACCCGCGACCGGGTGCGAAGGAGACTGCCTCGACAGAACAGTCCTCGAAGCCAAACACATTTGCCGCTCCCGACTTTGCGTTCCCGAAAACGGTATGCGAGAACGCCGAAAAGGCTATGGCAGAGGCCAAGAAAACAGGCAACAACATCGACATGATGAGAGCCGCGATACAGATAACTATCGCGAACAACCTCATCTCACGCGAGGATGTGACGAAGCGCATACAGCTGCTCGATTCGCTCGCCTCGGCAATGCCAGCGCCTTACAACTCGCTCGCGCAGCTGCTCGAAGCTCACCTATACAAGGAAATCTATTCGTCACAAAGCTGGACGTTTGACCGCCGCAAGCTGCCGATGACACCCATCCCCGAAGACCCGAAAGAGTGGAGCGGCGACATGTTCAAGGCCAAAATAACCGCACTCGTGAAATCGGCGACCGCCGACCTCGCTGCACTCAACGCATACCCAATCACGCAGATTGCGCCGCTGCTGACCGGCAAGGTCGAGGACTACGGCAAAGCGTACCCGACGGTGGCGGCTTTCGTCACAGAGGACGCGCTGGGGCTGATAGAGGACTATGAGAACAAGACATACGCCATACCGTTCCGTAGCAAGGCTGACAAGTCAATCGGCGCGGACGTGGCGGAGACACGGCGCAAGATATGCGACGAGATGCTCGCGCTCGCGCAGAAAGACGGCAACGTCCCCTGCATCGTCAACTTCATAATAAGCCGCAGCGACATGATACCTGCGGCACAGCAGTATGAGTACCTGCTTGAGCAATACGAGGCATACAAAAGCCACGCAGCGGCTCTGCGGCTGCTTACCCTCGCCGCCGGCATCCGCCAGTACATCTACACACGAGCCGGGGCAAGCAATGAGGATGCTGTCATGGCACGCAGCAAAGAGTTATGCGGTATCATAGAGGAGGCTATCGCCGCCCACTCCGGCACCCACGAGGCAAACCACCTGGCATCGGTGCTGTGCAACATGAAGGTGCAGAAAGTCAGCTTCACTCTCCAAGACCAATATCTCTCAACAGACTCGATTAAGGTCTCCGTCGATGTCGAGAACATAAACACGCCGTACATCCACCTGTACCGCATACCGGAAGACCTTGACGATTTCAGATACAATGTTGATAGGATAATTGAAGAGGGGACAGAACTGTGCGTTATTCCTGCGAAAGTAGACGGCACAGCGCCGTTCAGCGGCAAGGCAAACGTGGTGTTTCCGCCGCAGGAATACGGCCGTTATGCCGTCATTGCGACCTCGACACGCGACACGTCCGGGCTTTTGAACGGCGGCGACAATGACACGTCAGCGATGTTCCGCGTCAGCGATATGCAGATACTGACATCAAGCGACGACAATGCTTCGGAGAAACTGCTCTACGTGGTCAACGGCAAGGATATGTCGCCGATGCCAGGCGTGACTGTGAAATGCACGTCCAGCCAGTACGGCAAAAAGGAACAGACATACAAGGCGACCACCAATGCCGACGGGTATGCAAGCATCCCTGCCGGCTCTTGGGAAATCGAGCTGCGCCACGGCAAGGACTTCCTGCCAACAAGCATATACACGTCATACTACAACGGCAACCGCACCTCTGACGACCGTGCATTTGCCACCGTCCTCACAGACCGCTCTATCTGCCGCCCCGGCGACACCGTCGGCTTCACAGCAGTGGTGTACAGCAAGACTGGTCGCAACGTGTCGCTCCTGCCCCGGCAGAAGGTGGTCATGACGCTCCATGACGGCAACCGCACACAGCGCGACTCGCTGGAATGTGTCACCGACGAGCACGGACGCGTCTCCGGTAAGTTCGAGATACCCAAAAGCGGCGTACTCGGCTCGTGGTCAGTCCGCGCAAGCATCGAGAAGACATCGCTCGGCTCGGCATACGTGGACGTGGCGGAGTACAAGACACCCTCGTTCTACGTCGAAATAGATGAAATCAAGGACTCGTACAGCCTCGGCGACACTGTACGCATCAGCGGCAGCGTCAAGACATATTCCGGCATGCCGGTGGCAAACGCATCGGTTAACTATGACATCTCCTACGCGAGCTGGTGGCTGTGGGACGATGACAACAATGCCAGCTACGGCGACGAGACCGCGACAGACGAGCAGGGACGCTTCACAGTAGAGCTGCCCACTGACGAGCTGCGCGGCACACGCTTCTGCCTCGGGTCGTACCGCCTCAAGGTTGAGGCAACGTCCCCAACTGGCGAGACACAGGAGGGAGGCTCTCGGCTGTTCAGCATCGGCGAGGCATACCGCATAGACCTGTCGCGCATACCGAGCCGCATAGCTGCTGACAGCGACGAGGTAACACTGGACGTGCCTGTCCTCGACCTGATAGACAAGGAGGTGGAGCGCGAAGTGGAATACACCATCAAGTCGCAGGACGGCAAAATCACCGCCGGCACATTCAAGTCGCCGCATCTGAAATTGCCCTCCGCATCGCTCCCGACAGGCAAGTACGAGCTGTCATTCACGGTTGACAGCGTCAGCTATACCCGAGAGACGGTCATCTACCGCACGGCCGACAACCGCGCCCCCTACGCCACGCCGCTGTGGCTGCCGCAGGACAAGGTGACGGCAGAGCGAGGCAGCAAGACTGTCCCGGTGCGTGTCGCCACGGGCTACCCAGGCTCGCCGATACTGTGCGAGATATGCAACGCTGACAGCGTCATCTCACGCCGCTGGCTCAACCCCGGCGACAAAATCATGACCATAGACGTGGACGCTCCTGCCGCCGACAACCGCGTGTGGGTGCGCTTCGCTGGCGGGCATGACCTCAAAACCGAGAGCCAGACCGTGCAGGTGCTGCCGGCAGAGAGCCGCAACGAGCTGAAGATAAAGGTGGAGTCATTCCGCGACAAGATACGACCCGGCTCGGAGGAGCAGTGGTCATTCCGCATGCTGTACAACGGCGACAACGCCGCACGCATCCCCGTAATGGCTGTGATGACAGACAAGGCTCTGAACGCCCTGTCGCCGTTCTTCTGGTCGCTCAACCCTCGCGGCAGCGTGTACTTCTCGCCCGCATCGTCTATCTACACTTACGGCATCAGCGACAGCAGCGGGTATGCCACATTCACCGACTGCGAGTATGTGCGCTACGAGGCTGGTGTCATGCCAGACTGGAACCTGTACGGCAAGAGCCTGTACAGCGGCGACTCCTATTCTGAAATGAGAGGTTTCCGAAGCCTGGCCGTGCCTCAAGCCTCCAATATTGTTGTCCGAGAGAGTCGCTCCCTTGACCTCGAAGCCTTTGAAAGCGCAGCAGACGAGTCGTTGTCACTGGATGAGGTGGTGACGGTGGCATACGGTGCCAACAGCAACATGAAGAAGAAAAGCAAGAGCGTCAAGGGCAACGACGGCGGCGGCAGCGAAACAGCCGATGTGTCAGGGGTAGAGCTGCGCGACACGGAGCATCCCCTCGCGTTCTTCCGCCCGAGCCTCGTGACAGACGACGAGGGTATCGTCTCTCTCAACTTCACCGTCCCCAACTTCAACACCACATGGCAGCTGCAGCTCGCAGCATACACCTCCGACCTCTATTCGGCAGTTGCGACGTATGACGCGCTGTCGGCCAAGCCGGTAATGGTCAAGGGGAACATGCCGCGATACCTGCGCACCGGCGACAAGACCGCCGTCCGCGCCACACTGATGAACAATTCCGACACCGAGCAGCAGGTGGCTGGCGTAATCGAGCTGTTCGACCCGGCTACCGGCAAGGTCATCAAGCGTCAGGACTTCGCAGCAGAGACAATGCAGCCGAAGTCGTCACGCACCATATCCATAGACTACGACACGCCAAACGACGAGCAGCTGGTCGGCATACGCTGCTATGCCATTGGCGGCGACTATACCGACGGCGAGCAGGACATCATCTCCATACTCCCCTCTTCGTCGCCCGTGTTCGAGTCAACGCCATTCTACCTCGGCACAGAGGCTGATGACATCTCAATCGAACTGCCGAAATACGACAAGGACGCATCAGTGACGCTGCAATACTGCGACAACCCGATATGGCACTGCCTCACCGCGCTGCCCGAAATCTCCACGCCGAAGTCGGAGAGTGTGCTGGCCAAGGCTTCCGCCCTGTTCGGCAACGCCTTTGCCGACGGAATATCCCGCAAATATCCGCAAGTGCGCACGGCGATACAGTACTGGACGGAGGCCCTGAAGACCGGCGCAGACTCCACGCTCATATCCAACCTGCAAAAGGACGAGCATCTGAAGACCGTCGCACTGGAGAACACGGTGTGGGTAAACGACGCAGCTGCGGAGACGATGCGTATGCAGCACCTCACCTCGCTGCTCGACCCCAACGCCAACAGACAGGCCGTCAACACTCTTATTGCAGACATCAAGAAAGCGCAGAAACGTGACGGCGGCTGGTCGTGGATGCCCGACATGGAATCGTCTGTATACATCACCACTGGCGTTCTGCTCAACCTTGCCATGATTTCCGACATGGGTTACATGCCTGAAAGCGAGAGCGGCAACCTCGCGGAAATGACAAGCAGTGCAGTGAAATACATCGACAAGGAATCGTATGACAGCTACATCCGCAACAAGAAACAGATTTACCCGCTCGAGGCACTGCGCTGGCTCTACATACGCCAGTACTTCGGCGTGAAAGCGGAGAACAAGAACATAGCCGCATACCTTGACAAGTCACTTAAGGCAGTAGCCTCGTCATGGCGCGACTTCGGCATCTACGACAAGGCAACGGCAGCGATACTTCTGCACCGCAGCGGCTACGCCAAGGAGGCGAGCCTGATACTCGAATCGCTGCGACAGTATGCTGTCATCTCCCCTGAGCGCGGCATGTACTACGACAACCGAAACAGCGGCTGGCAGGGCTTCCCGCGCCTCATCACTACGGCACAGGTGCTCGAGGCCTTCGCCGAGATAGCCCCGCAGGACAAGTCGGTTGACCTGCTGCGCCAGTGGCTTATCATGCAACGCCAGTACGGCGACTGGGGCTACGACACCCACACGGCAGAAATCATCCACGCCATACTCGCGAGCGGCTCTGAATGGACTGCCGACAGCGAACCTGCTGAAATCACCATCGGAGGCGAGAAGTACGATGCCACACCGGCACGCTACACCGGCGCGTTGGCCATACAGCTCGACCCGGCAAAGGTGGCAGGCAAGACGCTGCACGTGACCAAGCACAGCTCGCACCCGGCATGGGGAGGCGTGCTGGCTCAGTACATCGCTCCGTCAGAGGAAGTCAAGGCGGCAAGCACCGACCAGATTTCCATTGCCAAGGAGATATACGCCCTCGACAATACAGCCTCCGGCACACGCCTCTCGACAAAAGACCTCAAGACGGGGCAGAAGGTGCGCGTGGTGCTGACAGTCAAGAACGCGAGCGACCTGCAGTATGTGGCAATAACCGACGAGCGCGGAGCATGCATGGAGCCGGTGGACCAGCTGTCGTCATACGCACAGACCGACGGCACCTGGGTATACCGCGAGACACGCAACTCGCAGACCAACCTGTTCATCAGCTTCCTCCCCAAGGGAGTGCATCAGATAAGCTATGACTGCTACATCGACCGCGACGGCGACTATACCGTCGGCATCGCCACTGTACAGTCGCTCTATGCGCCGCTCGTGACCGGACACTCCGCCGGCAAGACGGTGAGCGTAAAGTAACAACGACACAACAATGAAGAAGAACCGACAATCGCCGTGGACATGGATACCCTCGCTGTACATAGCCGAGGGTCTCCCCTACTTCGCGGTCAACACGCTGACAGTACTGATGTATGTCAACATGGGCATCAGCAATACGGAAATGGCATTCTATACCGGCTGGCTCTACCTGCCGTGGGTCATCAAACCGTTCTGGAGCCCGTTTGTGGACATACTGCGCACCAAGCGGTGGTGGGTGCTGACCATGCAGCTGCTGCTGGGCTGCTCCATGGCAGCGGTGGCGTTCCTGCTGCCCACGCCGTTCTTCTTCTCCGCCACGCTTGCGCTGTTCTGGCTCATGGCGTTCTTCTCCGCCACGCATGACATCGCAGCCGACGGCTACTACATGCTCGAACTCGACGACCACGAACAGGCTGCGTATGTCGGCGTAAGGTCAACGTTCTACCGCATAGCGTCCGTTCTCGGGCAGGGAGGGCTTGTCATCCTTGCCGGAATACTCGAGGAGAGGCTCGGCGACGTGCCTGCGGCATGGTCAGTGACATTCGGTGTCCTCGCCGTGTTCTTCTTCCTCGTGTGGCTGTACCATACGAGCTTCCTGCCGCGAGCTGCCGCCGACACGCCGCGCAACGACAAGGATTTCAGCAAAATAATCCATGACTTCGGCCATACATTCGTGACCTTCTTCCGCAAGCCGCATATCCTCTCCGCGCTCTGCTTCATGCTGCTATACCGTCTTCCGGAGGCTATGTGCATCAAGCTGGTGCAGCCGTTTCTCGTTGCGCCACTCGAAGAGGGGGGACTTGCGCTGACCACAGAGCAGGTGGGGTGGATAAACGGCACCTTCGGGGTCATCGCCCTGCTTGCGGGCGGCATACTCGGCGGACTGGCGATAGCCCGCGACGGCCTGAAGCGGTGGCTGTGGCCTATGGCGCTCAGCCTGACGCTGCCGTGCGTGTTCTACTGCGTGCTGGCGATGACGCAGCCTGCCAACATATACTGGATAGGCGCGGCGGTGTCGGTTGAGCAGTTCGGCTACGGCTTCGGTTTCACCGCCTTCATGCTCTACCTCATCTACTTCGCGCAGGGAGAGAACAAGACATCTCACTACGCTTTCTGCACGGCGTTCATGGCACTGGGCATGATGCTTCCGGGCATGGCGGCAGGGTGGATACACGAGTTTCTGGGGCAGTTCAACCTGCTCGGCGGCGAGGGGGCGCAGGGCTACGTCAACTTCTTCTGGTGGATCATGGTGAGCTGCATAGCCACATTCGCCGTCTGCGCGAGCATACGCATCGACCCGACCTTCGGCCGCAAGACAGCGAAATAGCGGCAAGGCCATAAAGCTAAATATAATAAGAGAGGACGTGCCTTGCGGCATATCCTCTCTTGTATGTTTCGGGCAGACGGTGCTGCCGTATGGGAGTTGTGCTTACTTGCGTGCTATCTTGCGGTAGCCGTAGACAGCGTCGTCGCCGAGTTCCTCCTGGATGCGGAGGAGCTGGTTGTACTTGGCCATGCGGTCGGAGCGGCTTGCAGAGCCGGTTTTAATCTGTCCGGCGTTGGTAGCCACTGCGATGTCGGCGATAGTGGAGTCCTCTGTTTCGCCCGAGCGGTGAGATATGACAGCGGTGTAACCGGCACGCTGCGCCATCTCCACGGCGCGGAGCGTTTCGGTCAGTGTGCCTATCTGGTTCACCTTGACAAGGATAGAGTTTGCGCAACCCTCCTCGATGCCGCGCTCGAGGTATTTCACGTTGGTCACGAACAGGTCGTCACCGACGAGCTGGCAGCGGTCGCCAATCATGTCGGTGAGTATGCGCCAGCCATCCCAGTCGTTCTCCGCCATGCCGTCCTCGATAGAGTCGATGGGATATTTGGAGATGAGGTCGCGGAGGTATTCAGCCTGCTGCTGTGAGGTGAGCTTCTTGCCGTCAGCCTGTTTCCAGGTGTAGTCGTACACGCCATCCTTGTAGAACTCGGAAGAGGCGCAGTCGAGGGCGATAGTCACGTCCTTGCCAGGCTCGTAACCGGCGTCACGGATAGCCTGCATGATGACGTTGAGCGCGTCCTCAGTGCCGTCGAGCGAGGGGGCGAAACCGCCCTCGTCGCCTACCGAAGTGGCGAGGCCGCGATCCTTGAGGACTTTCTTGAGGTGGTGGAACACTTCAGTGCCCCAGCGTATGCCCTCCTTGAAGCAGCATGCGCCCACGGGGCGAATCATGAACTCCTGGAAGCAAATAGGTGCGTCGGAGTGTGCGCCGCCGTTGATGATGTTCATCATCGGCACGGGGAGGGTGTAAGAGTTTGCACCGCCGATGTATTTGTAGAGGGGAAGGTCGAGATAGTCAGCGGCAGCCTTAGCCACGGCGAGCGACACGCCGAGTATTGCGTTTGCGCCGAGGTTTGACTTGGTGGCAGTGCCGTCGAGTTCGAGCATCTTCTTGTCAACCGCAATCTGGTCGAGCGCGTTCATTCCGCGCAGTGCGCTTGCTATCGGGCCGTTGACGTTGGCGACAGCCTTCTGTACGCCCTTGCCCATGTATCGTTCCTTTTCGCCGTCGCGGAGCTCAAGAGCCTCGTTTACGCCAGTTGATGCGCCGGAGGGGACAGCAGCGCGTCCGCGTGCGCCGCTTTCAAGCAATACGTCTACTTCGACCGTAGGATTTCCGCGTGAATCAAGGATTTCGCGGCCATGGATTTTTGCGATTCTCATTTCAAATTCGATTTTACGTTCTTGTTTTACTTCGCTATTTGCGTCTGTTTTTTACCTGTAATGTCCCGCAGGGGTGCAGACTCGCGCCATTTTCCTTTGGGACTGCAAAGTTAACACTTTATTTTCATTTATTCCTCCGCCAAAGCTGTTTTTCGGGTGATTTTTTGCATGGTGCATAATAATTGCCGTCTGCCGTTGTTGTAAGGGATATAACCTTACAATTACTGATTATGAGAAAGACACTTCTGCCACTCTTCCTCGCAGCCGCCGTGCTGCCGACCTCGCTCGGCTCTTGCAAGAGCCAAAAGGATGCCGCGACCGACGCAACCGCCTCTGCTGCGGCAACGGACGGCAAATGGTATTTCACCGCCGTGGGCGACTCCGAGGTGCATAACAGCGACGCTGCCGAGGAATGGCCCTACCTGATGTTTGACCCCGCAGCCGGACGGGTGAGCGGCAATGCCGGATGCAACCAGTTGTCGGGGTCGTACACCTGCACCGCCGCTGGAGACATCACATTCGGCGATGACATGATATCGACGCGGATGCTCTGCCCCGACATGAGCCTGGAGCGCAAGGTGCTGCAGTCGCTGCCCTCTGTGCGCCACTACACCATAACGGACGGCTCGCTGACGCTGACCGCAGCCGACGGCACTCGCGTAGCCGTGATGTCGCGCACAGCCCCAACTGACGGCGACCAGTAAGCGCACCCCATACAGACACGCATTTGCGCCGGCGCGGATTTTTTCGTAATTTCGCGCTGGCGTTGACATATACACTCGCCGCTACCAAAGATGCCACGATTCACACCCCTAATCAACCGCGAAAAGCCCTCCCCTTCACCTATCATCATTGCAGGGCCGTGCAGCGCAGAGAGCGAAGCGCAGGTCGTGGAGACCGCTGTTGCCCTTGCCGCCGCCGGCGCAGACATATTCCGCGCCGGGGTATGGAAGCCGCGCACAAAGCCCGGGTGTTTCGAGGGTGCAGGAGAGAAGGCCCTGCCGTGGCTGGTGCGTGCCAAGCGCGAGTCGGGGCTTGCCGTGGCCACGGAGGTCGGGGCGCGACGGCATGTCCTCGCTGCCGTAGATGCCGGCATAGACATATTGTGGATAGGCGCACGCACGACTGCCAACCCATTCGCAGTCCAGGAGATAGCAGACGCGATAGCGGAGAGCGGGGCTGACGTGGGCGTTATGGTGAAAAACCCGGTCAACCCGGACATCGACCTGTGGCAAGGTGCTGTGCAACGCCTCTGCAATGCCGGGCTGCGCCGCCTTGCCGCCGTCCACCGTGGATTCAGCTGCTACGGAGTCCAAACGTACCGCAACCCTCCGAAATGGTACGTGCCGATAGAGATGCGCCGCCGCATGCCCGACCTGCCGATGCTGTGCGACCCGAGCCACATTGCCGGCCGCCGCGACCTGATAGCGCAGCTCGCCCAACAGGCTCTCGACATGGATTTCGACGGGCTGATGATAGAGGTACACCCCTCCCCAGACGCTGCGCTCAGCGATGCCGCCCAGCAGCTCACGCCGCTGGCGTTCACGCAGTTGCTCCGCAGCCTGACGATACGCCGCCGCGATGCAGAGGCTGCCGGACTCGAGGCTCTGCGCGAGAAGATAGACGAGTGCGACCGCGAGCTGCTGGAGGTGCTGGCGCGACGCATGGCGGTGAGCTGCGAGATAGGCGAGTTCAAACGCTCGCGCAACATACCTGCCGTCCAGATACAGCGGCACGACAGCATCATGCGCTCAAGAGAGGAGATGGGCCAGCAGCTGGGATTGCCGCCGCAGTTCACGCGCCGCATCATGGCGGCTGTGCATGAGGAGAGCGTCCGCCGCCAGCTCGAGATACTCAACCTGCCAGAAACCAACCGCCCGAAGCCATGATGCTCGACCCTGCGGCTCTGTACCGTGAGGCTCTGGCTTGCCTCCCCTACGTCCCTACGGAAGCGCAGGACGAGACGCTGTGCGAACTGGCGCGGTTTGCGTGCGCACGCTCGCCGCGTGAGGTGTTCATGCTCAACGGATATGCCGGCACCGGCAAGACCTCCGTTGTCGGCTCGCTGATAGCCGCGATGACACGGCTGGGGATGAAAAGCACCGTCCTCGCACCGACAGGCCGAGCTGCCAAGGTGGCGGAGAAGTATTCCGCCCACCGCGCTGCCACCGTGCACCGCCACATATATTTCCGTACCGGCGACCAGGGCAGCACGCCCTCGTTTTCGCTGGGCAAGAACAACGCCCGCGACACGCTGTACATAATAGACGAGGCCTCTATGGTCACAGACCGTGGACGCTCGCCGATGCTGCACGACCTGGTGCGATTCATCTACTCCGCCCCGGGGTGCGCCATGGTGCTTGTCGGCGACACGGCGCAGCTGCCCCCCGTAGGCCAGGACGACTCTCCCGCCATGAACCCCGGGACGCTCGCAGCATTAGGGCTGGAAGTTACGTGGAGATGCCTCGACCAGCCGGCACGCCAGGCCGAGGGCAGCGGCATACTGCACAACGCCACTCTGGTGCGCCGCCTGATAGAGTGCGGCGACACGTCACTGCCGCGCCTCACCACGCGAGGGTTTGACGACATACGCACGGTCACGTTCTACGACTTCGCCGACGAGCTTTCCTCCTCGTGGAGCCTGGCGGGCAAGGAGGAGAGCATCATAATAACGCGCTCCAACAAACGCGCCGCTGACATCAACCACGCCGTGCGCACGCAGATAATGTATGCAGACAGCCCCCTGACGCGAGGCGAGCGGCTCATCGTAGCCAAGAACAACTATTACTGGACGCGCCGCATGAAGGGCGTCTCGTTTCTTGCCAACGGCGAGACGGTCATCGTGGACTGGATAGGGCGGCTGCACAAGGCCTACGGGCTTAACTTCGTCGATGTCGAGATGCACATACCGGGGCGCGAGGAGGAGGTCATAGCCGCCAAGGTGATGTTGCGCAGCCTGCGCAGCGAAGGTCCTGCCCTCCCCGCTGCGGAAATGAACGAGCTGTACCGCCGCGTATATGCCGCCAAGGAAGGCTCTCCGACGGAGCGTGCAATGGCGACGCTGGAAGACGAATACTACAACGCGCTTCAGGTGAAGTACGCCTACTGCGTCACCTGCCACAAGGCGCAGGGCGGCCAGTGGCGGCACGTATACATCGACCTGGCGGCCATTATGCTTGACACCGCAGGCGAAGGCTTCCACCGCTGGCTGTACACCGCGCTCACGCGAGCCTCCGAGCGCGTCTACCTGCTGCAACCCTCAATCCCCGTAGACGACTGACCCCCGACTCGCACAGGGCAACCGCATCAAAATTTAGCAGACAGGAGCAAGTCGCGAAGATAGTCCTG